>DATKHW010000462.1:0-4893 GCA_035546275.1 Gemmataceae bacterium | reverse complement strand
GGTTTTCATGGTGCAAAACGCCGGCGGGGTGGACGTCGGCAAGGCGCGCGGGGCGTTTGAAAAAGCGGCGGCGGAAGCGTTTCGGAAGTAATGCGGTCTTCTTCCACCCGCGGCAAAGTGGGATTGCGGAAACGAGCCGGGTCGGGTAAATAGCGCGCCTTTCACATCCTGCAAAATGGACGCAAGGAGCGGCGCCCGATGGGCAGCGGCAAGACGCCTGGCTGGCTGATGCGGACGGCCCTGATCGCAGTTTGGGTCGTCGTCTTGGTCTGTCTCTTTTTGAACGCGGCGCGGCGCGTCGGCGGCGACACCGGCGATTTCGTCCATTTCTACGAAGCCGCCCGCGCGATGCTCCACGGCGAAGACCTCTACTCCTCCGGCCGCGGCGGCTACATCTATCCGCCGCTGCTCGCGTTTCTCTACACACCTGTGGCCGTCCTGCCGCCCAACGCCGCCGCCGTGGTCCTGCTCCTATGCAACATGGTCCTGATGCTGGCGTCGGTTCTCCTGGCGGCGCGGGAATTCGCCCGCCGCTTCGGCATACGGACCGACGCCTGGAAGACGCTGGCCGTCGCCCTGGCCGCCTCGCTCCTTGTCGGCGACAAGCTCAAGGGCGAGCTGCAGATGTGGCAGACAAACCTGCTGATGCTGTTTCTGTTCACCGCCGCTCTCGCGCTGCTTGACCGCCGGCCGATCCTGGCTGGGATGGTCCTCGGCGTCGCCTTCAATATCAAGTATTTGCCGATCGTCTTTCTCCCGTATCTGCTGCTGCGGCGGCGGTGGACGGCGGCGGCGGCCTTCGCCGCGTCGATCGTCGGCTTCGCGCTGCTGCCGGCCGTCCTGACCGGCTGGGGAGCGAACCTGCACAATCAGACGATCGCCTATAGTGGCCTGTTCCGGCTGATGGGCGTCCCCGTCGGAACGGCGCGAGCGGCCAACATCCACGGCATCGCGGCGGATTTCAGCGTCTCCATTCCCAGCGGCGTCGCCCGGTCGGTCGGGGCCGGCGACTCGGCGGGTCTGGCGCTGGCCGCCGCAGGAGTGGTGGCGCTGGCCGCAGCCGCCGTCGCCGGTTGGATGTACCGCCGCAACGACGTGCCGTTTCTGTATCGGCCGGACAGCCTCTATACTTGCCCCGGCCCCATCAACGCAATAGCCGGTCTGGAATGGGCGGTATTGGTCGCGGCCGCCCTGGTTTTCAGCCCACAGACCAACACGCGCCATCTGTCCCTGCTGCTGATCGTCCAGACGCCGGCTGTGCTGCTGCTGTCGTCGCCGGCGCCCGGCGTATCGCGGCGGCCGCTGCTCTTCGGAACGGCCGTGCTCGTGTTCGGTCTGCTGTTTCCGCCGGGAACGCAGGACTTTATTCAGGTGATCGGCATTTGGTTCGCCGGACCGCTGGAAGTCTGGCGATCGGTCGGCGGGCCGTGCTGGTGCGCTCTGGCCATGCTCGGTGCGCTGATCTGGACGGGACTGCCCTACGCCCGGTCCCTCAATGCGGCGCTTGTCGCTCCGGGCGCTGACGCGACCCGGCTCGTCTCTCTTTCCCGCCGCGGCGCGGCCGCCTGATTTCACGGCAGGTGCGGCACCATCAGCGTCAGGGGCCAGACGTAGGCTTGCAGCAGCGTCAAGACGCCGACGATGGATGCCAGCAGAATGCTGTGCCAGATGACGGCTTTGAAGATGTCGGCCTCCCGGCCGATTTGGTTCGTCGCCGCCGTAGCCACCACAATGCTCTGCGCGTCGATCATCTTGCCCATTACGCCGCCGGTGCTGTTGGCCGTGCAAATCAGCACCTGCGCCTGTCCGAGGTCCAGCTGCGACAGCCAGCCGGCCTGGTGCACCTTCGTCGCCGTGATCTTTTGCAAACTGCCGAACAGCGCGTTGCTGCCGGCGTCGGTGCCGGTCAGGAAGACGCCGAGCCAGCCGAGCAGGGCGCCGAAGAACGGGTAGGCCCCCCCGGCCCCGGCGAAGGCCACGCCGAGCGTCGCATCCAACCCGGCGTAGCGCGTAACGTAGCTCAAACCAAGCATGAGCGCAATCGTCGGAATGGGAATCTTCATCTGGATGCATGTGCGCTTCACCGCCTCGAAAATGTCCCCAGGTTTCATGCGGTACAGCAGCATCGACAGCAGCGCGGCGACGAACACGGGCGTTCCGGGCGCGGTCAGCCAGGCGAACTCGAACTCCGCCCCCTCTGGCTTCGGCTCGCCCTTGGCGGGGTCGTACAAAGAGCGGTCGCGCAGCCACTGCTTGTCCAGCGTCGGCACCGCGAAGTAATACACGGTCTGCACGCCCGAGACCGCCAGCGGCGGCTCGTGGGCGCGCTTCCGGTCCCCCTCCTCCTTGCGCACCAGACCGAAGACCAGCAGCATCACCGACATGATGGCAAACGGCGCCCACGCCATCATGACGCGGCCGGCGGTGAGCGGTTTCTCCGGCCGGCCGCCGTTCGGCGGTGGACCCAGCAGCGCGGCGGCTTCGGCGACGGCCTCCGCGGTTTGCGGGTCCAACGGTTCTCTCTCCCCCCTTGCGGGGGAGGGTCGGGGTGGGGGGTGGGCGCCGTCGCCGACAGAACTGCCCACCACCCCCGACCTCGCCCCCGCAAGCGGGGAGGGGAGAGCCTCTTTCGCCTCCGCGGCCGGCCGGTCGAAATGCCATTCCGTCCGCGGCTTCCAGAAGCGCAGGAAAATGGCCGTGACCACCAGCGCGAGGATGCCGCCGGCGATGTCGGTCATCGGGTACATCGGCGAGATGGCAAGAAGGTATTGCGTCGCGGCGAATGTACCGCCGGCGACCAGCAGCACCGGCCAGATTTCAAAGGTCTTCTTCCAGGAGCACATGCAACGGACCATGTACAGCGGGATGAACATCGACATCAGCGGGAGCTGATGCCCCGCCATGATGCTGAGCGTCTGCGTCGGCAGGTCGGTGACGCCGTAGAGAGTGATGAGCGGCGTGCCCAGGCCGCCGTAGGCGACCGGCGAGGTGTTGGCGATGAGGCAGAGGACGGCGGCGAGGAAGGGATCGAAGCCGAGGCCGATCATGATGGCGCCGCAGATGGCGACCGGCGAGCCGGCGCCGGCCGCCCCTTCGAGGAAAGCGCCGAACGCGAATCCGATCAGCACGGCCTGGATGCGGGCGTCGCCGGACAGCCCGGCCACGGAGCGGCGCACCACGTCGAAATGGCCGGTTTGGACCGCGATGTTGTAGACCAGCATGGCATTGAAGATGGTCCAGCCGATCGGCAGGAGTCCGTAGCCGACGCCGTTGACGAAGGCCAGCCCCGCCTTGTCCCAGCTCATGCCGTAGGCGGAGACGGCGATGACATAGGCGGCGATGGCGGCGGCGCCGGCAGCCTTCGGGGCCAGCCAGCGGCGGCGCACCAGCAGCCAGAACAGGACCAGTACCGGCACGGCGGCCAGCACGGTGGACCCCAGCCACGACCCGGGAAGGTTCCAGCGCGCGAGGGGATCGAGGTGCTGCTGATAGACGTCGGCCCAGATCATGGGAGAGGTTCTCCGGCGGCGGGTGGATGGACGGATTCTACCGCCCGGCCGCACGGAAGCAAGCAAGATGCGCCGCGGCCGACGCTTCGTGATGTGAGAAAATAATCATATAAAACGGCGTGGCCGGGAGAATTCACCGGCTCGAAACCAGCCGGTGCATCGGTTTCGTCGGCTGGTTCTGAAGATGGGTCGTGAACAACTGGAGCAGCCGGTCGGGATCGACGGGCTTCACGATGTGATGATCGAAGCCGGCGGTCTGCGCCTGCAAGCGGTTTTCTTCCTGCCCATAGCCGGTCAGGGCCACCAGCAGCAGCGGACGCCGCCGCGCCCGCGCTCGCATGCGCCGGGCCGCCTCGTAGCCGTCCAGGCGCGGCAGCCCAATGTCAAGGACCACGGCGTCGGGGTCAAAGGCTTCCTCGGCTTCCAGCGCGGCCAGACCATCGTAGGCCACCCGCACCGTATGGCCGTTTTCCTCCAGCAATTGCCCCAGCGTGTTCGCCGCGTCGCGGTTGTCGTCCACTACCAGAATGCGGAGAGCGCCGGCGGCGGGCGTCGCATGATGGCCGTTCGTTGAGCCCTCGCCCGCTTCTGCAACCAGCGGGTAGACTGGCGAGGGCCGGGCGGGTGCGGCTATGGTCGGCAGGCGCACAACGAATTCGCTGCCACAGCCGGGGCCGTCGCTGCTAGCATGCACCGTCCCGCCGTGCATTTCCACAAGGCGTTGCACGAGCGTCAGTCCGATGCCCAGACCGCCCTCCGACCGGTCCAGCGAGCGCTCAACCTGGGTGAACAAGTCGAAGACGCGCGACAGCATCTCGGCGACGATGCCCACGCCGTTGTCGCGGACGCGGAAAATCGCCTCGCCGCCCTCGCGTTCCACCGTGAGGGCGATGCGCCCGCCGCTGTCGGTGTACTTGGCCGCGTTGTTCAGCAAGTTGGCCAGAACCTGCGCCAGCCGCGCCGGGTCCGCCGACACCCAGACAGGCTCCGGCGGCAAGGCGACGGACAACTCATGCCGCCGATCGTCGATCAGCGGCCGGCACGTCTCCACCGCGACGGCGACGGCGTCCGCCGCATCCACCGGCTCGGTCCGCAGGGTGACTTTGCCCCGCGTGATGCGCGACACGTCGAGCAGATCGTCCACGAGGCGGACCAACTGGCCGACCTGCCGGTCGATCACTTCGTTGGCCCACCGCTGCGCTCGTTCCTCCCCGTTCAGACGGCGCAAAATCTGGACCGCATTGCGGATCGGCGCCAGCGGGTTGCGCAGCTCGTGCGCCAGCATGGCCAGGAATTCGGTTTTGCGATGGTCCTGCTCCTGAATATCGCGATAAAGCCGGGCGTTTTCCAGCGCGACTGCCGCGCGGCAAACCAGGTCCTCGGC
>DATKHW010000461.1:0-6518 GCA_035546275.1 Gemmataceae bacterium | reverse complement strand
AGCCCGCGCGCTCGGTCACGGCCCTCGTAGCCTCGCAGGGCGTCGGCGGCCCGGCCGAACGAGCCGTCGGCGTAGAACTTCCCCAGGACATGGTCCTCGTAGGTTCGCACCACGTTGATCGACAAAGCCGGCGCGGCGATTGCCGGACCGGGCCGCAAGGCGCCGTGCAGGTCAAACGCCGCGTGGCCCAGGTCGGCGATGAAACCGAGCGGCGGCAACGCCTGGCCGCTCGACGCCGCTTGCAGCGCCCATTCCAAAGCGCAGCGCACCGTCCCCGCTGCCGGCGGCGCTACGCGCTGCCACCACAGCCCTTGCAGCAGGAATCGGCGAGTCGCCGCCAGATCGCGCAGTTCGTATGCGGTCATCGGTCGATGCTTGGGGGGGAAATCGAAGTCGCCGTCTCTTTTCCATCTTATCTGGTCGCCGCGGTGCGGAGACTTTCCGCCGCCGTTATGACCCCTACTGCTGTTAATTCCGATACAGTCGTCAACCGATGAATAACCAGGTATCCCCGCGCGGCCTGCCGTGTTGGGGCGGACTGGACGCCAGTTCATGAAAAGGCGAGGGCGGCATGAAACGGATGCGCATCGGCCTGGGCGGTTTGGTTGCGGTTCTGCTGTGCCTGGGTGCGCTGCGGGCGGCGGACATGCCGACGCCCTATAACGGCGCCGGCGCACCACCGTCCGCTCCGCCGACCGAAGCTGCTCCGGCCGTTCTTGCGCCTCCTGGCCCCGCCCTGGCGCCGGGACAGCCGACCAGCTGGATGGATTACCCGCGCTGTCTAGGTTGCTGCGGGCCTATCGGCCGCAACGGGCCGATTGAATACGAAATCTATGTGCGAAACGGCCTCGACTTCCCGCTCGGCGGCAATCCGTTCGGCGCCCGCATGGACGCCGGCTGGGATGTCGCGGTCGGCGCCCGGACGCTGTTTTTCAATCCAGAAGACGACGCCGCCTGGACCGCCGACATCGGCTTCAGCAACGTCTACAACGAGAGCCGCGACCACACAACCACGTACACGCTGCTGAATCTCCTGGATAAGTCAACCAACACCGTCGTCCCGTCCACCACCGTCACGCTGGAAAACCTCAACCGGACCTACTTCAATCTTTCCGGCGGCCGGGAGTGGTATCTGCGGGGCGGCCGCGATTGCGACAATGCGAACGTGAATTGGCGCGTGGGCGTCGATGTGGGCGGCCGCTATGGCACGGAGAAGCTGGAAACGACGAACTGGCCCCATTTCACGGACGTGAACGCCGGCGTCTTCCTGGCGGTCCACACCGACCTGGAAATCCCCTGCGGCTGCTGCATTTTCCTGGCCGGCCTCCGCAGCGAATACGGCTACACCTGGGCCGACGTTCTGCAGCGGCAAAACGACACCAGCGATGTGCAGGACATCAACCTGCTCGTCAATCTCGGCGTCCGGTTCTGAAATGCAAGCAGGCGGCCTTCTCCGGCCGCCTGCAACCCCTCCTGGGTTTCGCGCTCACGGCTTGGCCGGCGGCTGCGGACCCCAATTCTCCGGCGGGACCGCCCCCTCTTCAACCACCGTCGCGCAGCTCGGCGCGGCAGCGGGAATGGGACACGGCACTTGAGGCCGCGTGCCGCACGGGCACGACGGCTGATGCTGCAGATCGTCGCAGAGCGTGCGCGACGGAACATAGATGCGATCGCCGGCCGTGATCTGGTAATTGGTCGAAGTGTCGCCGAGCTGGACGATCTCGCTCCAGCACACCGGCAGCACGATGCGGCACGAATCGGGCGCCGTCGGCCGGTTCAGAATGATTTTGTCGCGCGCCGCCCGATCGGTCAAACCGCCCGCCGCCAGGACGGCGTCCAGCACGGTTTCGCGGCCGCTGAGCTGGTAGGCGCCGGGCGCGTTGACCTCGCCGAGGACGTAATACACCTTGCTGGCCCGCGTCACCACGCGGACGGTGATGACGCCGGCATCCTTGGTCTGGGCGTCGACCACGCTCTTGATCGCCGCCTCGATCTGCTCGACCGTCTTGCCCGCGACCTCCACCCGGCCGTATTTCCCCAGCTCGATCGTGCCGTCGCCCATCACGGGTTGATCGCCCGGCAGGTGGACCGGCGATTCCACGTCGGCCGGCTGCGCCAGCAGCACGTCGCCCGGCTCGACGGTGTACGGCGGCTGGACGCGCTTGTCCAGCTCCCGCGGTACGGCCGCCGGAACCGGGGCCGACTGTCGCATCATCTTGGCCGAATCGAGAAGCTGGTGGGTGGGGTTGAAAGCGGAAAACGGGCCGCCCGGTCCTGAGCTGCACCCGGCGGTCAGACACGCCGCCGCGGCGACCAACCCTGCCAGCCGCCGGCTATTCTTCCAGGATCGGCCAACAGGGGCCGCGATACAATCACTGTGCATGGCACTTTCCTCTTCCCTGGACAGAACACGGACTCATCGCAGTCATCCTGAAGCGCCCGTCCTGTTCATCGGCGGCCCGAATCGTCATACTGTAACGGAAGCGCCGGACTTTGGGGCCGGCGCGGCCTAACAATCGGATTGCAATGCAAACTCTCACTGAGGATTTTCTCAAGGCGCGACGCCGGCTGTCGCGCCGCGACCCGGGCTTGCGGCGGATCATCCAAGCCGTCGGCGCCTGCACGCTGCGGCCCAATCCTGACGGCTTCGACATCCTGGCGCGGTCGATCGTGTCGCAGATGATCTCGACCAAGGCGGCCCTCGGCATTGCCGGCCGGCTGGAGCGCGAATTGGCGCCCGGCGGGTTGACGCCGGCCGGCGTCCTCGCCGCTTCGGAAGAGACAATGCGCGGCGCCGGCCTGTCGCGGTCCAAGGTGCTGGCGCTGCGCGATCTGGCCGAACGGGTGCAGAACGGCCAGCTGCCTTTGCACGATCTGGCGCGGCGGACGGATGAAGAGGTCGTGGCCCTGTTGACGCCGGTGCGCGGAATCGGCGTTTGGACCGCGGAAATGTTCCTGATTTTCTCGCTGGGCCGGCTGGACGTGCTGCCGGTAGGCGACCTCGGACTGCGGGCGGGCGTTCAGCAAACCTACGGCCTGCTAGAGATGCCAAAAGCGGCGGCGCTGCGCGAGCGGGCCGAGGCGTGGCGGCCGTACCGCACCGTGGCGACGTGGTACTTCTGGCGCAGCCGCGGCTTCGTGCCGCACTCGGAGTGAGGGCCGGCCGCCCGGCGCTCGATTAAGGCTCCGTGTTCGACTCGATCCGCGCCAGGGCGTCCAGGGCCGGCTGGTAGTGCGGATCGAGGCGCAGGGCGCTTTGCATCCACGCCTGGGCCGCGGCCTTGTTGCCGCGGTCCAAGTACAGCCGGCCGATCTCGTAATGCAAGTTTGGGTCGAGTGGCCGCACATTCATCTGCCGCGTCGTGAGTTCCGTGAAGCGGTCATCGCGCTTCTTCATCTCGTCGGCCCGATCGCGCTGCTCTTTGGCCTCCTCGGTCTTGCCCGCCTTTTCCAGGGCGTCGGCCAGCGCGAAGTTGGCCCCATAGTCGCGCGGCATGGCCCGCACTGCCCGCTGCAGCCACTCCACTGCATCGCCCGGATGCTCGGCCTGAACCAACATTCGGCCGCGTTCGAGCAGAGCCGGGCCGTACTCCGGGTGATTGGCCAGCACGCCGTCCAGCACCCGCTGCGCTTCGTTCGTTCGATTCAAGCCTTCATAACAGCGGGCCGCGGACGTCTCCACCGCTGGGTCGTCCGGCTTCCACTGGCGCACCACCGCCAGGTGTTTGAGCGCCTCGTCGTAGCGGCCCTTGCTAATCAAGCCGACCGCCAGCCGTTCGCGGGCCTGCCGCCGCTGGGGGTCGAGTTCCACAACCCGCTGGTAGTCGTCCGCCGCATTGTTTCGGGCGCCCATTTGCCAGTACAAATCGCCGCGCAAGGACAGCGCTTCAATTTCGTCCGGCCGAACGTCCTGCCACTTTTCCACGTCGTCCGGCCTGCCGCTCACCCACTCTTTCAGGATGGCCAGCGCGTCCAGGACGCGGTAGGTGTGCAGACAGCCCTCCACGAGGGCCTCGCGTTCCGGCGCCGCATGTTCCGGATCGGGATTCTTGAGAATGTCGTTGCGCAGGTAGTCCGCGGCCTCGCCGTCCAGGTCGCCGGCGGCGACGTGGAACATCGCCCATTCGCGCAGGGCGTCGTCGGAAGGGGGATTCTGCAGGCGCTGGGCCTCGCGGAGATGGTCCTCGGCCGCCTTGAAATCGCCGGCCAAGCGGCAAGCGCGGGCGTCCAAAAGCTGGGCCTCGACGCAGTTGGGCCAGGTCGCCAGGCAGGCGTCGAGATGGGAACGGCCGTCGTCGGCGTGAAAATGCTGGACGGCGTCGCGGCCCGCATTGAGATGATACCACGCCCAGGCCTGCGGCCAGGCGATCGCCGCAGCGACGCCAAGCACGACGACGACGAGCAGCCACGGCCAGAAGCGGCGAATCAGGGTCGCAAAGAACCTTCGCATGAGGGATAGGGTCGCATCAGCGGCCGGAATTGTCGGGTGCTGGCGCAGGTTGGCTCGCCTTCAGATGCTTCTCCGCGCGAGTACGGTCGCCGATCTGCTGGTAAAACTTGGCCAGGGCCGCGTGCGCCGGGGCGTAGTTGGGGTTGATCTCCAGGGCGCTCTCCAGCCAGCGGACCCCTTCCTGCTCCTCGCCGGACCGCAGCGCGATCTCGCCGGCCTTTGTTCGCAGCGCGGGGTCGTCCGGTGCCCGCTGCATGGCGCCGTCCACGAGCTTCTGCATTTCTTTCAGGTCGTCCTCGAGTTGATGCAAGCGGGCGTCCGCCGCCTTCGCCTCGGCGTCCTTGCCTTCGGCGCTGAGGCAGAGATACAGCTGATATTGGGCGTCCCGCGCCCCCGGCTCGGCGGCTGTCGCCTCGCGCAGCAGCGCCTCCGCCCGTTCCATCTGACCGTCTTGCCGCGCCAGGGCGCCGCGAGCTGCCAGCGCGTCGGGGAAATGCGGCCAGCGCGCCAGCACGTCGTCCAGCATCCGCCGAGCCTTGTCGGTCTCGGCCATGTCTTCCCAGCACTGGGCCATTTGAACCAGGACGCGCGGGTCGTCCGGCGTGACCTTTTGCAGATAAGCGAGATGGGGTAATGCTTCTTTCGGTCGATGGCCGTCGAGCATCAGCGCGCCCAGGCGCCGGTGCGCTTCCTCGTTGTCCGGATCCAGCTCGACCACGCGGGCGAAATCCTCGGCAGCGGCCGCCTGTCCGCCGCGCAAGCTCCGCAGCTCGCCGCGCAGCAAAAGCGCTTGGGTATCGTCGGGCCGCAGCTTCAGCCAGGTTTCCAGGCGCCCCCCCGCCTCATCCACCCGGTAGTAGCGCATCAGCCCCACCGTCTGGGCCTCCAGGATCAGCGGAGCGGACGGATCGTTATGCTCGATGCGGGCGTCGCAATAGCCGCGGACCTTGTCCACCTGGCCGCGCTCCGCCTGGAGCAGCACGCGCTCCAGAATCAGCTCCTCGTCGCCGGGGCCGCGGACGGCTTCACAGCGGTCCATGAAGCGCTCCGCTTCCGGAAAGACGCTGAGGCGGCGCGCCGTGCGGGCCGCCAGGATCAGGGCGGCGGGGTCGTTCGGCCAAACTTTGAGATAGGCGTCGAGGTGATCGTGCGCCTGCCGGTTATGGCTATGGTCCACATCCCAGCGGGCGGCCTGCAGCAAGAAATGGCCCCACACCTGCATCCCGCTCACCGCACCGACGACGCCGATGACCGCGATCAGTCCCACGATGGCGGCGGTACGGCCGGGTCGGCGGATTGCATAGCGGAAGGGACCGGCGCAGCGGCTCCAGAAGGAGGGGCGCGGCGTCGGAGCCGGCGGCGGACTGGAAGGGGCAGGCGCCCCGGCCGGCGGAAGGGAAGGGACGACCGAGGCGGTCGTCCCCGGCTCATTGTGTTCAACGCCTTGCGGCATCACGAACTCCGCCTCCATCCCGCCGGCCGATCGTTTCGCTGCACTAGGGCGCGGTGAGGGGCGGATCGTAGGTGTTGCTGCCCGCCTTCACCGTGAACTTGAGGCCGCTTTGTTCCGGGTCAGCGTACTTCAGGGGAATCGCTACATAGCGCGCCTGTGCCTTGGCCGCAGGGTCGGCGTTGGGGTCGTTCGGGTTCACCTTGGTGCCCGGAGGAGGACCGGCTCGCCCTTTGCCTTGCTGATTGAGCATCTCCGTGCTGACCACGACCTTCGAGTCGCCGGCCGGCACTTTATCTACCTTGTACGTACCGTTTTCTTGGATTTCCGCCTGACCGCCGACGGTCTTGCCGTCCGCCGAGTAGAACGTAATCGTGCCGCCCTTGAGCGTCTGGTCCCCGTTCGGACCGCCCTTCAGGACGACGGTGCCTGTAACGGTCCCGGTCGGCGGTCCGCATCCGACCATCGGCAGCACCGCCGCAACGGCGAGGACCAAGCCCACGCTTTTTAGTTTCCCAAGAAATGGCCGCATGTCAACCTTGTCCCTTTCACAAATACACAGGCCCCCGGCAGGGGGCCTCGAAGAATTGGGCGGGCGTTCTCAAAAAAGCACGCTCG
>DATKHW010000460.1:0-28295 GCA_035546275.1 Gemmataceae bacterium | reverse complement strand
AGGGCGTCGTCCTGGTTGCGCACGGCCAGGCCATGCATCCGGGCCTTGTCGCGATCGCTGAAACCGAGGTTCAGCATGTAGCGCGCCACCTGAGGGGGCAACGGGCCTTCCCCGTTGCCAAGTACCCGCGCGAGGATGGCGACCTCGCTTTGAGCGGCGTGGTTGGGAAGGGGCATGGATGGTCTCTCTTTCCGAGGGTCTCCGCTAGCCAGGATAGCACGAGAGCTGCGCTTCGACGAGGGAGGACCGCTTATCAAACGACAAGCCGAAAACAACAGCGAGCGAGGCAAAATCGCCCTCGCCCCGGAAACTCTGCGTCGCCAGGTGGACTCCGAATTCCTGTTATCCCTTATCCGCATTTCCGCTGCATTGTCTGCACGCCTTACCTGCCGACATTACGTCCCACACCATGCTGGTGTAGAATCAGCGTGAAATGAGGCGGGCCATGACCACTCCCACGCCGGAACCCCACAAGCTGACCGGAACGCGACGCGGCTGGTGGTACGTCGTCGCGTTCGCCGGCCAGCGCGACGGTGTTAACCTCTGGCACTGCATCTGCGGTGTGCATGAAATCGAGCGGATCATTCCCGAGCCGAAGCTCCTCAACCGGAAGACCAACTCCCTGGATCAGCGCTGCCGCTGCAAGGGATGGGTCGGCCGGTTGACAGACCGCGTCTTTGGCCAATGGACCGTGACGGGGCCTGCCGTCCCCGCGGTAAAGCCCGGCGAGGGGAAGGATCGCCGCCTATGGCGTTGCCGGTGCGCGTGCGGACGGAAGGTCGTCGTGCCTCACGAATGCCTTATCTCCGGCCGGCTGCTGTCCTGTGGCTGTAGGCCACACGCCGAGGTTTTCAAGGAAGTAGACGCCAGGCGACGCCGGGCGGGCAATCGCCTGTTTGACGCATGGCTGCGGTCGGGCCGGGAGCAGGCGGACAAGGGGTGGACGCCCGCGATGGAGCGGGCGCTGCGCTTCTTCCAGCCGCGGTGCGTGCTGTGCGGGTCGTCCGACGACCTGACGAACCACCACGTCCACCCAGTCTTTCACGGGCACGGGCTGCGGCCGGGAAATGCCGTCCGCCTCTGCCGGTCCTGTAACTCCTCCATCAACATCCGCGATGTCGGTGAACTGGACCCGGAGACGGCCGGCAAGCTCCTGGACGCCGCGGCGAGCTTCCTGGCTTACTTGGAGGGCGGCTGCATCGCCTCCGAGGTGTACGCCGGCGCCCCGACCGACATCACGCCGAAGCCCCCCGACCCCGCCCTCGTGGCGATACTGCGGGCCGTCGAACATGACGACGCGGGCGTCCTTTCCTTGGCCGCATGGCTGGAAGAGCGCGGCGACCCCCGCGCCGCTGCCATCCGGGACGTGGTGGGGCTGAGGGCGGAGTTGGGCGCGCCGATGGTCCGAGGGGAGGAAGTGTCTTATAGGGTGCTACTCATGCGGAACGGCCAGCCGTGCGGTCACGGCTGGGAGATCCGCCCGGCTGGGCCGGGCAGCGCCGAAAAGCCGGTGGAAGAATACGTCCGGGGCCTTGTCCGGCATCAGCGGAGCAGTGAAGTTTATGAGCGACTCGGCCTGTCGATGGCGCAGTCGCGCGCCCTCAAGGAGTACCTCGGCCTTAGCCCGAACGCGCCGGCCTGCACCATTGAAGAGATGGCGCGGCGTGAGGGGGTGAAGGAGCAAACCGTCCGCATACGGATCAACCAGGCCGTCCATAACCTCGTCAACCCCGCAGAAGCCCTGCGGCGTGAGGAGGGAAAAAGACGCTATCGGGAGATGATCGACGAACGGCTGCCGACGGCCAAAAGGGAGCGGTAATCGAGTTAAATAATTAAGCCCTCTCTTATCGCTCATGTGGCAGCAAGCGCAGCTGTTCCACACCTGACCACTGTACGCGGCCCTCGTTCTGATTTTGCCTTGACTTTTCCATGCGAACATCCGTACACTATCCCTGACGTCAACCCGCTTCCTCGGTAACATCCCTAAAAAGGAGTAAAAACATGCCTGAAGTCATGCTTGAAGGTGACGTATCGCAAAGGATCGACGACTTCAGAGAACTTCTGGCCGACAGAACGCAAGCGGACTTTGCCGAAGTGGATCTCAATGTCGCCGCCAGCGTAATACTATCCTTGGGTCTCGACTTGATGATGGCTGATTTCTTCGGGCAGCTGGATGAGGGCACGCTGAAGAAATCCGTCCAGGTCTTCTACAAGCAGCATCCCAATTGCCAGCCGGTGGAACGCGCAGGCGTGAGCAGCAACGAGTTGGCGGACGTGCATGTGGCGATCAGCAGGCGTTACCCAAAGCGGTTTTTCACGTTCATGCTCGAAATGCTAAAGGCAGAAGAGTGGGCCGAGGCGCGGGAACGTTTCAAGCAGCTTTTCTTGCGATGGGACTCCGAGCGGAATGGACACGCCTGAAGACGGCAAAAGGGGTCGGGAGTTGGTCAAATCGACTCCCAACTCCATTGCGTTCCCTTGCATCAATCATCGCGCTGATGATAGGATCGATTGAAGACAGTGATATGCGACAAGCGTGGGCGCGATTGAACCAGCAGGTCTGAGCGCCTGCATGAGCACGGAGAAGCGCCGCCATGCCAGAACTTACGCAGCGTGCTTCGCCACGGATGAATTGCGACGACTTCGCACACTGGATCGCCCAGAAACACCTGGCCATCGATCCCGCCATCCGCGAAATCCACTATTTGCCAACCAACGCCGCTGCCCGCGAGGTTCGCCTCCTGGAGGTCAACACCCGGCTGGCCGTGCCCGGCACTCTTGGGCCCGTCGAGCCTGTGGATTTCATGCCAGACATCGACGGCCTCGATTTCACCCTTCTAGTGGCTGATGTGACCCCCGAGGAATGGGAGGCGATCAGGCGGCGCGAGTTGCCTCTGCCGGATGGGTGGGTGCTGGATGAACACGCCCAGACGTTCGGACGCCAGCGGCCATGAATGCCCGGCAGCAAGCCTTCTTACGACAAGCGCTGTCCGACTGGGATATGTACTCTAACCTGGCCGGTAGGAGAGCCTCGATCGGTGGAAAGACTCTCGCTTGGCTTCGGCGGACGCTTCGTCTGCCGGCCGGCCCCCGCGACTGGCAAGCGAAACCCGTTTGCCACAGCCTGCACTACCTGCAGATGGCGACGGAGAAGCTTGCAAAGGCCTATTTCACGACGTTGCCGAAAAAGCACCTCGGGCTCATGAAGCTCCTTACAGCGCTGTCCACCAATGCCAAGGCGGTGAGGCATCTCGGGTTTGCCAGTCTTGCCGATCTGGACGCATGGGTGACGAGCGCCGCCGCCGTCGGTGACGCTGTGGAAAAGCTGGCCCCGGCCTTGGCTGGAGCCGGACCAAACGCCGAGTATCCCTGGCCCCCAGGAGCGGAACTTACGGCCCCTGTCGATCACCCCTTCCAGGTTGAATTCTTCACGAAACTGACGGCCCAGGCCGCTTCGGGACAACCGCCTTTCCTGGAGGTCGTGGAACGGATGACGGCCACGCTGGGTTCGTGGTGTCAGTGAAAACCGCCGCTTCCTCAGGGTCGCGGCTCAGGCGCCTCTAAAGCAAATCGTTGAAATTATCCCGAAATGGATTCGGGTTGTCGTCGAACTTCTCCAGCTCCGCGTCGGTCCAGCCGAAGTGGTGCGCCAGCTCGTGAATGACCGTCTTGCGAATCTCGATGAGGAACCGTTGGCGCTCGGGATACTCTTCTTCCAGCGGCTGCTTGTAGATCACCAGCCGGTGCAGGATCGCGCCCGCGTCCACCACGTCGCCGCTCCAATGGCTCGGCAGCTCCATCGGGTCGAACCAGCCCAGCAGCGTTTCGCCCTCCGCGATCTCTTCTTCCGTGAACCCCGCCCGCCGCAGCGTCCGCAGGTCCGGCTCCTCCTCCACGTCCACCACGACGTTGTCGAGGTGCATCGCAATCGGCGCCGGCAGCGTCTCCATGACGCGGGCCACGATGCGACCGAACTTCTTCAGGCTCATGCGTTTCATTTGTCCGTCGCCTCCACACGCCGTACATTATGCAGAGTATCGTGATCGTGGCCGACGCCCAACAACGGACAACGGACATGACCGCCGACGTGCAGGAGATCAACCGCCAGGCGGCCGAGCTGCGCGCCCGGCTCGATCCGCTGTACGCCGAGATCGCCAAGGTGATCGTCGGCCAGCGGACGCTGATCGACCGGCTGCTGGCCGGCCTGCTGACCGGCGGCCACATGCTGCTGGAAGGGGTGCCCGGCCTGGCCAAGACGCTGGCAGTGCGCACGCTGGCCCGTGGGCTTCGCCTTAGCTTCAGCCGCATCCAGTTTACGCCCGATCTGCTGCCGGCCGACGTCATCGGCACGCAGATTTACAACCCGCGAACCGGAGAATTCAGCGTCAAAAAGGGGCCGGTATTCGCTCAGATCGTGCTGGCCGACGAGATCAACCGGGCGCCGGCCAAGGTGCAAAGCGCGTTGCTCGAAGCCATGCAAGAGATGCAGGTGACGATCGGCGACGCCAGCTATCGCCTCGAGCAGCCGTTCCTGGTGCTGGCGACGCAAAATCCAATTGAACAGGAAGGGACCTATCCGCTGCCGGAGGCCCAGGTGGACCGCTTCATGCTCAAGCTCAAGGTGACTTACCCCGGCAAGGAGGACGAGCTGACCATCCTCGATCGCATGGCGGCGGTTGAGCCGCATTTGCTGATCGAGCCGGTGCTGGGGCCGGACGACCTGTTCGAGCTGCGGGCCGGCCTCGACCGCACCTACATGGACGACAAGATCAAGCGCTACATCGTGGACGTGGTTCATGCGACGCGCCGGCCAGCCGAGTACGGCCTCGACATCGGCCCCTATATCCAGTACCCGGCCAGCCCCCGTGCCACGATCTTTCTGGCCCGTGGCGCCAAGGCGCAGGCGCTCCTCGACGGCCGCGGTTATGTCACGCCGCAGGACGTCAAAACGATCGGCCCCGACGTGCTGCGCCACCGCATCAGCGTCACCTACGAAGCCGAGGCGGAGGAGATCACATCGGAAAACCTGCTGCAACGGATATTCGATCACCTCAAGGTACCCTGAAGGAGGTCGGCTCATGAAATGGCTGCTGCCGTCGCTCTGCATCGTCTGCTTCGCCGTCCGGGGAACCGCCGACGATGTGGTGCTGGAAGCCAAGGGCTACGTCGTCGCCGCTCACGTCGTTCAGGTCAGTCCGTCGGTCCCCGGCATCCTGACCTGGATGGACCCGCGATTGGAAGAAGGGCAGACATTCAAGGAGGGTGACGTGCTGGCGAAGATCGACGACCGGGAATTCCGGTGCGACTTGGACCACGCCGAGCAGGCACTGCGGGCCGTGCAGGCGCGTTTGAAGGCGATGCAGTCCGACGGGCAGGACGAGATCAAGCAGGCCGAGGCCGAGCTGGATGAGGAAAAGGCGAATCAAGCGCAACAGAACAAGGCGTTGGAACGGCTCCGCGTGTTGCGGGAAAAGGCCGCCGCCAGTTCGGAAGAATACGACGCGGCCGTCGCCGCGGCGGCGGTGGCGGCGAGCAAGGTCGCCCGGAGCCAAACCGCGCTGGAGCGGCTGAGCCACGGCCGGCAGGATCGGCTCGACGCGGCCGAGGCGGACGTGGGAGCGGCCAAGGCCGACCTGGATAAGGCGAAATTGCGGCTGGACGCCTGCGAAATCCGGGCGCCGATTGGCGGCGCGATTCTGGCGAGAAAAGCGGAGAAAGGCGACTACATCAATCCGCGGGGTTTCAACGTCGCCTCCAATCTTTGCGACATGGCGGATCTGTCGGATTTGGAAGTGGACGTGAAGGTCCAGGAGCGCGACATCGCCAAGATAAGCAAGGGGCAGCCCTGCACGATCCAGCCGGAGGCGTACCAGAACGACGCGGCTTTCCTCAAGGCGCACCCCAACGGCTATGAGGGCAAAGTGTCTCGCGTGATGCCCGTGGCCGACCGAGCGCAAGGCGCAATCCCGGCGCGCCTCCGAGTGGACGTGCCTGCTGCGGAAGCAGGCGTCTATCTCCGACCCGATATGGGCGTTATCGTATCGTTCAAGGCGTCGAAGAAGTCGTAGACCCGCAGCGGAGCGCCCGCCTATGTCCGCCCCGTCCGCCGAACTGCGCGATCTGCTGGCCCTGCATTTAACGCCCGGCGTCGGTCCGCGCACCGCAGCCGCGCTGCTGGAATGGTTCGGCTCGGCCGCCGCCGTGCTGCGGGCCTCCGAAGCGCGGCTGCGCGACGTGCCGCACGTCGGACCCAAGCTCGCCCAGGCCGTGCGGGAGGCGGCGGCCAATCCCGAAATCGACGCCGAACTGGAGCGCGTCGCCAAAGGGCAGGTCCGGCTTCTTCTCAAGGGGACTCCCGATTATCCCGAATCGATTGCTTCTATTTCCGATCCGCCGCTGCTGCTTTACGTGCGCGGCGAGCTGACGCCGGCCGACGCCGTCGCCGTCGCCCTGGTCGGTTCGCGTCACTGCACCGACGCCGGACGCCGGACCGCGGCGAAATTGGCCGCCGGCCTGGGTCGCGCCGGCGTTACGGTGATTAGCGGACTTGCCAGAGGGATTGACGGCATTGCTCACCGAGCGGCCCTGGAAGCGGGCGGGCGGACGGTCGCCGTGCTGGCCGGGGGCCTGTCGCGCATTTATCCGCCCGAACATCGCAGTTTGGCCGAGCAGGTCGTGGGGGCCGGGGCGCTGCTTACCGAATCGAGCATGACGCAGGAGCCGTTGGCCGGGCTGTTCCCGCCGCGGAACCGGCTCATCAGCGGGCTGTCGCGCGTGGTCGTGATCGTCGAAGCCGGCGTGGACAGCGGGGCGCTGCACACGGCCCACCACGCCGCCGAGCAGGGCCGCACCGTGCTGGCCGTGCCTGGCCCGGTCGATGCGGAAACAAGCGCCGGCTGCAACGCCCTGATCCGCGACGGCGCCGTGCTGTGCCGCGGTCCGGATGATGTGCTGGAAGAATTGCACGGCGTTTCCGCCGTGAGCCAAAGCGCGAAGGCCGCCGCGCCGGCGCCGACGGAAAAGGCCACGCCGCCGGGACTGACGGACGAGCAGCGGCGCGTCTGGGAATTCCTGGCCGGCGGCGTGCGGACGGTGGACGAGCTGGCGCAGAACCTCGGCATGACGGCGCCGCAGCTGACGGGAGCGCTAATGATGATGGAGATGAAGCGGGCCATCCGCCGGCTGCCGGGAAACCGCTACGAACGCCGCTGACGGCCTATCTATTTGGGCGCCTTGGAGCTTCCGACCGTCCAGTTCAGCAGCGCGATCGTCTCGCCATTCAGCTTCACCGTCGTTTGATAATCGCCGTCCGCAAACGCTCCGCTCTCCGGTTCACAGCCGAGCATCGCCGTCAGCTCTCCGGTGGAGTTGTTCTGCTCCGTGAGGAACACGAAGCCCTTCAGATCGACCGACCCGGCCTCGGTCCGAATTTGGCGCCCAAACGTCGTGCCGTCCGGCGGTGTTTGGCTGAAACGGAGGACCAGTTCCATTTCCTTGGTCCCGGACGGAAACGTGGTCGGCGGGGCCTTGCCGGCGGGCAAGTCGTCCAACCCGGCTTGCATGTAAACGTCGGTCAGCTTCATATCCTGGGCGAGAGTTCCTGCGTAAGTGACGCGCGGACCGCCGGCGCCGGGAACGGCGCCTTTGGGGGCGTCGTCGTGTTTCTCGGTATCTTTCGGCGGGACGGTCGGAGGGGGAGACGGCGGAGGCGGCGAAGGCGGAGTCGGTGGAGGCGTGGGCGGCGGCATTGACGGTGGATCGGGCGGCGCGTCCTTTTTAGGCGGCTGGGTCGGGGGCGCTTGCATCGGCGGCGGGTTTTGCGGTGCGTCCGCCGGCTGGGTGTGCGCCGGCTCTGGAGGAGACTGCGGCGGCGGCGGATCCTTCGGCGCGGGCGGAAGGCTGCTCGCCTGTGCGACCTGGGGCGGCGCCGCGGGCCGCGACTGCGTCAAGATTCGGAGCAGCAAGACGCTGACCGCGACCACGACCAGCAGCGCGGCCGCGCCGCCGACGATCCAAGGCCACAAAGCGACGGGGCGCGGCGCCGGCTGCGCTTCAGGACGCCAGGGTGGCGCCGGGGCCGGCGGCGGCAGCGCCTTCGTCCCCGTGACCGCAGGCGCGGCGATGAAATTCGGCTGGGGCACGTGCATTCGGTGGCCGCAGCTGCACCGCGCTCTTTTCCCAGCCTGCTCCGGCGGGGCCTTCAGTTTCTTCCGGCACGCGTGGCACTCGAAACGGATGAACCCAGCCATAACGTCCTCCCGAACGACGCGGCCGATTCGGTTCGGATCCAACCAATCCCCGCGCCGTCGCAGTCGCGCCCGTACTTTTGTCCAACTTTCGGATGATTCTACTCCGCTGACACGGCGCCGCCAACGGCCAGCATGGTTCGGCTTTCAACAGGGGACGCCGGCCGTCTTGACACGTCCTGCCAATCGCGCTAGATTACCCCCACAATCCACCTAGCGGATTGTCCGAATGAGCCTCTCCGGACAAGGGGAGCGGCTCCGTTGTTTCCGGCGCCTTTCCCCTTGTCCGGAGAGGCGCCCCTCTACCCCGGCGCAGGCCTGGGGCCAAGTGAAACCGTTCCATCATGCAGACGTCAACCACGTCGCCAGGAGAATTCGGGCGCCTCGACCTATCGCGGATCGCGCAGGACCTTCAGATCCGCAAAATCCAGGTCGAAAGCGTGGTGCAGCTGCTCGACGAGGGCAACACCATCCCGTTCATCACCCGCTACCGCAAGGAGCGCACCGGCGGGCTGGACGAGGAATTGCTCCGCATCATCCAGGAGCGGGTCGGCTTGCTCCGCCAGCTCGCCGAGCGCAAGCAAACCGTCCTCAAGAGCATCGACAACCAGGGCAAGCTGACCGACGAGCTTCGCGCCGCCGTCCTCGCCGCCGACAACCCCAAGCGCCTGGAAGACCTCTACCTGCCCTACAAGCCGAAGAAGCGCACGCTTGCGACGGCGGCTCGTGAGAAGGGTCTGGAACCGCTGGCCCTGGCCGTTTGGAACTCCGACCCGGCCGTGGCCGACCTGGCGGCGGTGCTGCCGACGCTGGTCAATCCAGAAAAGGAGCTGAATGCGCCGGAGGACGTGCTGAGCGGCGTGCAGCACATCCTGGCCGAAGTGATCGCGGAGTCGGCCGACGTGCGCGGCGTGGTCCGGGCGGTGCTGTGGGACACCGCCGTTTTGACCACTTCCAAGAGCGAGAAACTGGCCGAAGGACAGGGACAGGAGTACAAGGATTACTTCCAGTTCAAGGAGCCGATTCGGCACATTCCGCCGCACCGCGTGCTGGCCATCAACCGCGGCGAAAAGGAAAACGCCCTGACGGTGAAGCTGGAATGGGACGAGGAGACGGGCCGGTGCGTCGCCCTGGAGCGCTTGCCCTTGCCGCTGCCGGGCGAACAGCCGGCGCCGGTCGCGGCGGTGCCTCCGACGGACGCCGCCGGCTCGTCGGCTGCCGACGGTTCCAGCGCGCCGTCTGCGGAAGCGCCGTCAGCTGCGCCCAATCATCCGCCGTCGCATCGCCATCCCCAGGCGCTTTGGGCCGCGCGGACGGAGGCGCTGCGCGTCCATCCCCACACCGATTTCCTGCGCAAGACCACCGAAGACGCCCTGAGCCGGCTGCTGGTTCCCAGTCTGGAGCGCGAAATCCGCCGCGAGCTGACGCAGCGCTCGGAAGGGCACGCCGTCGAGGTGTTTGCGCGGAACCTGCGCGGCAAGCTCTTGGCGGCGCCGTTGCGGAACCGCCGGGTGCTGGCCGTCGATCCGGGCTTCCGCACCGGCTGCAAGTTGGCCGTGCTGGACGAGACGGGTAATTTGCTTGAAGACGGAGTGATTTACCCGCATACACCGCCGGCCGCCCGCAAGGCCGAGGCCAAGGTGCGGCTGGAAGAACTGGTGCGCAAGTTTCAGGTGCAGGTCATCGCCATCGGCAACGGCACCGCCTGCCGCGAAACCGAAGAAATCGTGTCGGAGCTGATCGCCGATCTCGACGCGCGGCGGACAGGCAAGGCGCCGGAGGCTGCGCCCGGGGAGCCGATTGCCGCGCTCGCGCCGGTCGTGGAAACGCCGCCGCCGACTGAGGCCGCTGCACCGGCGCCGACGCTGGAAGCCGCCGCGCCGGAAGCCGCTGCGCCCGCGCATCCGGGGGCTGACGCCCCCGGCTCGCCGCCGGCGGAGGCCGCCGCGCCGGTTGCAACCGAAGTGCCGCTGACGGATGGAATCGCCCTGACCGCGCCGCCGGAAGCAGCGCCCGCTCCGCCGCCTCCCCCGCCGCCGAACCCGCTCCTTGGACTACCCGACGCTTCGGCTGAATTGGCCTATGTCATCGTCAATGAGGCCGGCGCCAGCGTTTACTCGGCCAGTCCCGTCGGCCGAGAGGAATTCCCGAATTTCGACGCCACGCTCCGCGGCACCATCTCCATCGGCCGGCGCTTGCAAGACCCGCTCAGCGAGCTGGTCAAGATCGATCCCCAGCATGTCGGCGTCGGTCTGTACCAGCACGACGTCAGTCCGCGGCAGCTCCGCGAATCATTGGACGTCGTCGTCGAGTCGTGCGTCAACTCCGTCGGCGTGGACCTGAATACCGCCAGCGTGCCGCTTCTGCGCCATGTGTCCGGTCTCAATCAGCTGGTGGCGCGCGACCTGGTCGAGCATCGCAAGAACAGCGGGCCGTTCCAGAGCCGCGACCAGCTCAAGCAGGTCAACGGCATCGGCGAGGCTCGCTTCATTCAGGCGGCCGGCTTCCTCAAGATCGCCGAGGGCGGCGAACCGCTCGACGGCACGTGGATTCATCCGGAAAGCTACCCGATAACCCGCCAGATCCTGGCCGATCTCGGCTTCGCGCCGGAAGATCTCCGCAACAAGCAGCGGCTGGAGGAACTGCGCGAGAAGCTCAAAGGCGTCTCGGCGGATGAGATGGCAGCGCGCCTCCAGGCCGGACCGCCCACGGTGCGCGACATCCTTGACGCCTTGGCCCGCCCCGGCCGCGATCCGCGCGAGGACTTGCCGCCTCCCATCTTCAAAAAGGGCGTGCTTAAACTGGAAGATTTGCAACCCGGCATGGAGCTGAAGGGCACGGTCCTTAACGTGGTCGATTTCGGCGCCTTCATCGACATCGGCTTGAAGGACAGCGGCCTGGTTCACATCAGCCAGATGGCGAACCGCTATGTGAAAAGCCCCTATGACGTGACGGCGGTGGGGGACGTGGTGCGGGTGTGGGTGCTGGCGGTGGACAAGGATCGGCGTCGGGTGTCGCTGACGATGATCCAGCCCGGAACGGAGCGCAAACCGCCGGAGAAACGGCCGCAGCCGCCGCGCCGCGAAGGTCCGCCGCCGGCCCGTCGGGCGCCGCAAGGCGAAGGCCGTCCGCCGCAGGAAGCGGGAGGGCCGCCGCGCGGCGAGCGCCGTCCGCCGCGGCAGGGGCAGGGCGCCGGACAGGGCGGACCGGGTTCGGGTCGCGGACCGCAACGGGGCGCCCGGCCGCCGCTGGCGGTGAATCAACCACGGACGCCGCGCGGCACCACGGGCCGGCCGGGCGGACAACCGCAGCATGGGCGCGGCCCCGGTCCCCAATCGCACCAGCCGGCGGCTTCCGCTCCGCCGCCCACCGAAGGGGCGGCGCCGCCCGCTGAAGGGGCGACCCCCGCAGCCACCGCGCCGGCGCCGCAACAGCCGTCGTCCCCGCCGCGCAAACCGCGCCGGCAGCCGCCCAAGCCGAACTTGTCGCAGGCGGCCCTGGCCGGCGCCACGCCGCTCGGCACATTCGCGGAACTGGCCGCGTTTTGGGAGGCCAAGAGGAAGGAAGAAGAGCCGGCGCCCGCCGCAGCACAAACGCCGGCGCCGGAGCAACAGCCGAGCGAATCGCAACCGCCGCCGGCGTGACGCCTAGTTCCGCAGCATCCGTTCCAGAAGCACCGCGTTGACCCGCCCGCGGAAGCGCACCTTGCCGTCGATCGCCACCACCGGGACGCAGTCGCCGTGTTCCGCCGCCAAGGTGGGGTCGCCGTCCACGTCCACCGCCGTCAGCGTGAAGCCGTGCTTTTTTTGGGCCGCCTGCACTACTTGCCAGGCCTCTTCGCAAAGATGGCAACCGCGGCGCGTATAGAATAGAACAGGACGGCCGGCGGACGCCTTGCATGGGCCGTCGCGTCCAAACCAACCCCAAAGCATGATGCGCTCCCCGCCCCCACGGCGGCCCATCGCCGTAGTCAGGCGCACCGCCGTTTGGTATCTTACATGTAGCGCCGACCCCTTCCAAGGAGGGCCTGGCGGGCCAGGCGAGGAAGCAATCGCCCAACGAGGATATTTCATGCCTTCCGATCCCACCCCCCCCAACACTCCCAAACAGCCCGGCAAACCGCGGCGGAAGCCCGCGCCCGGCCTGGGGGGGAACTGGCTCGTCGCCGCCGTCATCTTGTTCGTGATCGGTCTGCTGTGGTGGGGCATGAGCATGAACTCCTCGGGCGCCCTCACCTGGGGCGAGTTCCTGGCCGTCATCAAGGACCCCAACGCGGCCAGCTATCTCAAGAACATCACCTTCATCGACGCCTCCACGGTAAAGGGCGACGTCAACCTGGCGGAGTTCACCAACAAGGAGCATGGAGCGGCGCCGGACCTCCAATACCTGGCCGCCGACAAGCTCAAGAGTGGAACATTCACGGTGCATCGCTTTCAGGTGAACGCCGACGACGACGTGCAAAAGACGCTGCTGGCCGTGCAGGAGAAGGCGCTGCAGAACGCCCAGAAAGAGTCGAAGCCGGACGCGCCGGTGCAGCCGACGTTTCACTGGGACCAGCAGACCGACCCCTTCGCGGGTCTGATGAGCACGGTCCTATTCATCGTGCTGCCGTTGCTGGTGATCGGCGCTCTGTTCTTCTTCGTGCTGCCGCGCTTCCGCGATCCGCTGGGCGGCGGCTTCCTCAGCAACTACATCAAGAGTCCTGCCAAGCGCTATGAGCGCAGCCGCAACCGCATCACTTTTGACGACGTGGCCGGGATGCAGAACGCCAAGAGCGAATTGCAGGAAGTCGTCGAGTTCCTGCGCGACCCGCAGAAATTCCAGCGCCTCGGCGCCGTCGTGCCCAAGGGCGTGCTGCTGGTCGGCCCGCCCGGCACCGGCAAAACGCTGCTGGCCAAGGCCGTGGCCGGCGAGGCGGGCGTGCCATTTTTCAGTATTAGCGGATCGGAATTCATCCAGATGTTCGTCGGCGTCGGCGCCAGCCGCGTCCGCGACATGTTCAAGACGGCCAAGGACAACGCCCCTTGCATCCTGTTCATCGACGAGATCGACGCCGTCGGTCGGATGCGCGGCGCCGGCGTCGGCGGCGGCTCCGACGAGCGCGAGCAGACGCTCAACCAGATCCTCAGCGAAATGGACGGGTTTACACCGACCGAGTCGGTCATCGTCATGGCCGCCACCAACCGGCCCGACGTGCTGGACTCGGCTTTGCTGCGGCCGGGCCGTTTCGACCGCCACATCACGGTGGACCGGCCGACGTGGCAGGGGCGGGCGGCGATTCTCAAGGTCCACACGCGCAACAAGCCGCTGGCCGACGACGTGAACCTGGAGGAGATCGCCCGCGGCTTGATCGGCATGACGGGCGCTGACCTGCGCAACCTGGCCAACGAGGCAGCCCTGGTGGCGACGCGCGAGGGGAAGAGCCGCATCGACCGGCGCGATTTCGCTAAGGCGGCCGACCGCGTGCTAATGGGCGCCAAGCGCGAGGAGGTGCTGAGCGCCGAGGAGAAACGGCGCACCGCCTACCACGAGGCCGGCCACGCCCTGGTCAGCTGGCTCGTCCCCGAGGGGGAACGGCCGCATAAGGTGTCGATCATACCGCGCGGCCGCTCGCTGGGCGTCACGATGTACCAGCCCGATGAGGACCGGCACGACCACGGCCTGGACTACTGGAAGGCGCAGCTGGCCACCGCGATGGGCGGCCGCGCCGCCGACCGTCTCATCTACGGCCAGGCTTTCTCCGGCCACGAAAACGACCTGAAACAGGCGTCCAAGCTGGCCCGCTACATGGTGACCCACTGGGGCATGAGCGAGCGACTCGGGCCCATGTCGTTCCGGATCGGCGAGGAGCACGTGTTTCTCGGTAAGGAGATACAGGAGCCGCGCGACTTCAGCGACGGGACGGCCACAATCATCGACGAGGAGGTGCAGCGGATTCTGCGCGAGGCCGACGATCATGCCTACAAGCTGCTGGAGGCGCACCGCGATAAGATGGAGCGGCTGGTGGAGGCGCTGTTGCAGCACGAGGAGTTGCTGCGGGACGAGATCGACGCCATTTTCCGCGCCGAGAGCAACGGCGTGGTCACCGGGCCGCCCGTGGGAATCGTCAGCAAGGAATAGCCTTTCGGCGAGCCGCCGGGCTTGTTCTGGCCTGTTTTTTGCGGCGTCATAACGCCGCCGGCTCGTCCGGTTCTGTGCGCTCGTTCTGGGACGCAGGAACGATCGTTGCGGCCGGCGCGTTCGCGCCCCATTTCGGCCGACGGAAGTGCCGATGCGAAAAAGGACTTTTGCTTGCCGCGCCGCCACGCCCTACAATGCAAGTAAGGGAGCCGACCCGCTGCACCCTGAGTTGCCTCGCTTGAGGGTCGTCATGAGCCATGAGCTGATGGACATTGTCCTGCCGCGACTCGCCCAGCGACTGAACCGTCAGCTCCGCCGCTATCGGGCCGGCGAACTCAACGACGATCAATTCTCCCGCCGCTTCGAAAACCTCCTGCAGCAGCAATACGCCTGGCTGGCCAACCAGGGCGTGCCGGAAGTGGAAGCCGCCGTGGCGGTTCATGGCGCCGTCCTGGTGCTCAGCTCGCCGGGTCTGCGCGTCGAGGCCGCCGAACAGGGCATTCCGCTGGAAGTCGTGGAGCATCAGGCCGTTCGCGCCGCCGCCGCCGACATCGCTTCCAACTACGGCGTCAGCGTGCGCAACGCCGTCCGCCGCATCAGCGCGATTCTGGCCTATTACGCCGACTGAACGGACCGAATGCCGCCTCTATTCCGGTTCGTCGCTTCTCACCTAATTTTTTCGGTTTCACCGTCGCACGGGCGGCGGGACGCTGTATATGATGAAAAAGGAGGGAGGCTTTCCCTTTCGATTGCACTTTCAAAACCTTTTAGGAGGTTTTCCTGTCATGAAACGATGGTCCGCGATTTTGTCCGCGTTCGCTCTTGGCGCTTTGCTAATGACCGGCGCCGCCTGGTACGTCCCCACCACGATGCACGCGGCCGCCCCCGCCCCGGCCGTCGCCGAAGCCCCCAAAGAACTCACCTCCTACCGCGACATCGTGAAGAAGGTGCTGCCCGCCGTCGTTAGCATCGAGGCGCGCAACCGCTCCGCCGTCAGCAGCGCCCGGCTGCGGCCTGCTCCCGACGACAATGGCGACCAGGGGCCGGAGGACAACGCGCTCAGCTACGGCTCCGGCTTTCTCGTGGACGCCGCCGGCGTCGTTATGACCAATTACCATGTCGTGGAAGGCGCCGACGAGGCGGTCGTCACCCTGAACGACGGCCGGAAGTTCGTTTCGAAGGACATCATCTCGGACCCGAAAACCGACCTGGCCATCGTCCGGATCACGTCCAAGAACCCGCTGCCCTACCTGGAATTCGGCGACAGCGACCAGATGGAAGTTGGCGACCGCGTGCTGGCGGTCGGGGCGCCGTTCGGCCTGGCCGGCACGGTCACGGCCGGCATCATCAGCGCCAAGGACCGCAATCTCCACATGAACATGTATGAGGATTTCCTGCAAACCGACGCGGCCATCAATCCCGGCAACAGCGGCGGCCCGCTCATCAACATGGCGGGGCAGGTGATCGGCATCAACTCGGCCATCAAGAGCAAGAGCGGCGGCTTTCAGGGCGTCGGTCTGGCGGTGGCGTCCAACCTGGCCAAGACGATCAAGGACGGTCTGCTGAAGGACGGCAAGATTCACCGCGGCTATCTCGGCATCGGCCTGGACAACATCGACAGCGAAGATTTGGCGGCGCATCTGGGTCTCAAGGACGACCACGGCGTGATTGTGACGCGCGTCCTCAAGGGCGCCCCAGCCGCCAGCGCCGGCGTCAAGGCCGGCGACGTCATCGTCGATCTCAACGACAAGCCCGTGCGCGACATGCGGACCCTGCAAACGGTGATCGCCGTCACGCCCAAGGGCAAGCCGGTGAACCTCACCGTGATGCGCGACGGCAAGCCCGAGAAGCTGGCTGTTACGATCGACGAGCAGCCGCCGGATTTCGGCCAGGAAAAGATCAACCGGCCGCGGATGCCGGAAAGCATCAAGAGCACGGTTGCGCTGGACAAGCTCGGGGCCGAGGCGGTGGACCTGACGCCGCGGCTGGCCGAGGGTTTGGGCTACACGGACGCCAAAGACGCGCAGGGCGCCTTGCTGACGGACCTGAATCGCGAAGGGGCCGCGGCGTTGGCCGGCCTGGGTCGCGGCGACGTGGTGACGAAGGTGGAAGACCAGCCGATCACGGGCGTGGACGCGCTGAAGGACAAGTTGGCCTCGGCGTCGCTGGACAAGGGCGTGATGCTGCAGGTGCGCGTCCCGACCGGCGAACTGACCTACGTGCTGGTGAAAAAGGGCGAGTAAAGTCGCCGCCGGATTGGTGAACCCGGAAGCGCCCCCCGATGCACTACTTAAGGGGCGAACCAACCAAAAGGATGGTGCGCGTGTCAACCGAACCACTGGGCGATGCGATCCGCCGCATGGGCCGATCGGCCGGTTTGCAAGGGCCGCTGGAGCAGACCGACGACCAGCTGCTGGAACGCTTCGTCGCCCGGCGGGACGAACCGGCGTTCGCCGCCCTGATGGTGCGGCACGGGCCGATGGTCCTGTACCTTTGCCGGCAAATGCTGCGCGACGCGCAAGAGGCGGAAGACGCCTTTCAGGCCGCCTTTCTGGTGCTGGTCCGCAACGCTCGTACCATCCGCAAACGCCCGTCCTTGAGCGCTTGGTTATATGGCGTCGCTTACAAGGTGGCGGCCCGATTGCGCGGCCGGGCGGAGCGACGGCGTCTCCGTGAACTGCCAGGGCTTGATTTGTCCGCAGTGCCGGCCGTCGGCGAGCCGGTCGCGCCGGACCTTCGCTTCGTCCTTCACGAAGAGATCCACCGGCTGCCGGTCAAGTACCGCATACCGGTCGTCCTCTGTTACCTGGAAGGCAAAACGAACGAAGAAGCGGCTCGGACCTTGCAGTGGCCGGCGGGCACAGTGAAAGCCCGGCTGTCGCGCGCCCGGGACATGCTGCGGATGCGGCTGGGGCGGCGCGGCCTGGGAACGGCGGCCGTTCTGCTGACGGACGAACCGGCGCCGTCGGCCGCTCGGAACACCGCTTCGGTGGTGCCGCTCTTCTTGCTGGAATCCACGATCCGGGCGGCGATGCGCCTGGCGGCCAAGGGCGTGGCCGTCGCCATGCCGCTGGCAAAGGTGAAAGGCGCCGCGGTGGTCCTCCTGGCGGCATTCGTTCTCGGCGCCGGCGCCACGTCGATGTCCAAGCTGGCGCCGCCGCAGGACGGGAACGCGGCCTCCAACCCGGCGCCGGCCGCGCCATCGGCAAAGGCGGCGACGCCGGAACCGACGACGGATGTGGCGAAGGAACAGCCGAAGCCGGCGCCCGAAAAGACGCTGGCGCCGTCCAGCGAAATGCAGGCGCACCCCTATCCGCAGCAGCCGATGGACCGCAAGGTCGGCCCGGACAAAACGGCGGACGATCCAGTTTGCATGATGGACGGCTGAGAAAGACGAAACGAGCCCGCAGCGCCAGCAGGGGACGCCCTTGCTGGCGCTGCGGGCTCGCTTCGTTGCGTCCTCAACCCTGCACAGGCATACACACCTGTTCCAGCAGCTTCTCGCACTTTTCCTGGAGCAAATCCGCCAAATTCGGCAGCGGCTGGCCTTCCGGCAGCGCTTCCTGCATCGCCGCCAGCAGCCGCGGGAACGCGTACAGCGTCGCCAGGGCGTCCAGCGACGCCGGCTCCAGACGGGCATGTCGGCCGCGGCGCTCCGCTTCCTGCCATACCGCTTTGCTCTTGCCGGTCAGCCCCAGGTCGTCTTCCGGCCGCAGCAGAATCAGGTGATCCACCACGGTCGGCTCCACGTCTAGCGCCGACAGCTTCGTGGTTAGGTCCTTCGGCTTGGCCGGCCCGCGGCCGAGGAACAGACCGACGCCGACCTTCCACGGCTGGCCGTCTTTGCAAACCCAGTGCGCGATCGTCAGGGCGCCGTAAGTCGGATGCTCGCCGAACGTCCATTCCGGCACGACATGGCACAGCCGCCACGGCCCCACCTTGACGCCGTGTTCATGGCACAGTTGCAAAAACGCCCCCAGCCCCGCTTGCAGCTCGCGCGTGGCGCCGGTCAGCGCCCCTTCCGGCTCCAGCTTGCGCCGGGCCGAGCGCATTTCTTGATCCCACAAGTCGCCGACCGATCGAGTTCCCGTCGGCTTGGTCCCCGGCGACTGCACGACCACCACCGATTTCACCTCCACCGGCAGCGGCGTCGCCGTCGGCGGCGTGAAAACCTCGGCGACCGGCAGCCGATTGATCGGACCGGCCGGTTGCGAAGCTGCGTCGGTCAGCTGCGTGCGTCGTTCGTCCCCCTCGCCGTAGACGACATGGTCGAATTGATGGCGGAATTGCTGCAGCATGTCGCGGAGCGTCGGCTCGGTGCGAGCCACGCGGTCGATCTGCTCCGGCGCGAACGGAAAGATCGCAGGCAGCTCGCTGAAGTCCGGCAATTGTTCCAGGGCCGGCCGCAATCGGGCCTCGACGATGCGCCGCACCAGGTCCGGCGGCGGCGCCTCCAGGCGCAGCGTCTTGATCGTGCCGTGGTCGGGCAGATGGATCGGGTTATTCAGACGATCCTGAATGTAGCCGTCCAGCGACGGCACGAAACGGTTCCACAACCCGCGCTCGGCGAAGACGAGGAAGCAGACGCCGTCCAGCTGGTGCATGGCCTGCACGACGCCGGCGAAGAACGCCTCGGCGGTGCGATGCACGTCGTCGGAGCGGCGAGCCAGCAGCAGGTCTTCCAGCTGGTCGAAAGCCATCACTACAGGGATGCGCAGCCCGCGCAGCACTTCCATCAGCACCTTGAACAGAGCAAGCACAAGGTCCTGCCGGCTGGGCTGCACCTTGAAATCCAGTTCGGCGAAGCCGTAGGTAAGGAAGTTGGCCAGCTCCGCTTCGTCGCCCATCAAGACGGCCCGGGCGAAGCCGATCAGGATGTGCCGGCGCATCAGCCCGGCCGTGTTGTGGGCTTCGCTGAAATCGATATAGCCGACGGCAAGATCGCACGCTGTTTCGGCGCTGAGGCCGGCTTCCTCGCAAGCCCGCCGAACGCCTCCGGATTGGAACGGCAGCGCCGCCGGTCGGGCGAGGCGATCGATTAGCCATTGCGTCCGCTCCTGGGCCTGCGACCCGCCGAGGCCGAAGCGCTGCGCCCACCGAGCCAGGCCCGCCGCCGGGAACAGCTCCAACCGTTCCTGCGGCGTCAGGCCGTCTAGCGCCTTGCCGAGCAGGCCGCGCAGCAGCTGTTCGCCGATGAATTCCAGCGGCCGGGCGTCCTTCTGCCGGCCGCCGCCGAGCAGCGTGTCGATGAACTGGAACAAAAGATATTCCAGAAAATCCACATCGCGCTGGTACGTTCCCGGCGTCACCAGCAGCTGCCAGGTCCCTTCGGGGCCGTGCTTAATGGAGTGCAGCAAATGCGTCTTGCCGGACCCTTTATTGCCGAGGATCGGCACGACTTCCGAGTGCGTGCCGGGGGTGCAGCGGTAGAGATCGACGACGGCGAGCAGCTGCTGGCGCTCTTTGGCGAACAGCTCCGGGACGTGGTAGCGGGCGTAGACCTCGTCGTCGGGGTTGCGTGCGAAGTAGTCGCGGAATGGATTGCCGGCCCGGCGCAGCGCTTCCAGGGCGCGTTCCGGCAGGGATCGAACGGCGACGGCAGGCATGGCTCCCTCCTCAAAGAGAAGGATGAAGGATGAAGGATGAAGGATGAATCAAAAACAGCTTAATTCATCCTTCATCCTTGGCGCAGGCTGGCGTAGTAGGCGATTTCATGGCCGACGAGCAGGGCGAACGGCGGTTCCGGCAGGGCGTGCAGCGGGCCGGTCCAGGGATGCAGGTAGATGCGGCCGGACTCATGCAGGCGGCGCAGGCCGTCGTGGAAGGCGCCGACCGTCAGGGGCGCCGCCGCTTGCGACCGGCGAAACAGCTCGGGCAGCGGACAATCCTCCGAGGCGCCGGACGTTTGCCATTCGGTCAGCCGGACAAGCAGCACCGAAGGCGCGTCGCAAACCGGTTGCTGATGGAAATGCTGGAAGCGATCCGTCAGGCTTTCCGAAGGTGCGGCGCCTCGTCCCGGCAGCCGACCCAGCGCCTTTTCGACGCCCGCTTTGAGCGCGTCGAAGCCGGCCTGCATCCTCTTTAGCGCGGTCAGCATCTCGGCGCCCTGGCATTGCCGCGCCTCCAGGGCGCGCACGAAATCCTCCAGCACCTGCCGCGGACTGGACTGGTCCAACAGCCAGGCCAGGCCTTTTTCCGTCAAGATGCCGATTTCGGAGGCGGTTTTGCGCTTTTTGCGCACCAGAACGGCCGTATCGCCGGCCCCGTTGGAAGCAGGCGAAGCTTCGCACTCGGGGGACAGGACGCGGATCCAGCCTTCGTCCTTGCAGCGTTGGGCGGCCTGTCGACCGACGGCCGTGGCGGGGAAGAGTCCGGCGTCGCCGCGGGCGGCGAAGAGCGGGGCGCCGTCGGCGGACGCCGCCGCCCGGCCCAGCGCGCCGAGGATCAGGGTGGTGGATTTGTCGGCCAAGGGCCCCTCCGTGGGTCATACGGTTTCGCGCGTCTTCCGGACGGCGCGCCCCATTATCGCCATCGGCCCAAACCATGCAAGTCCAGCTAAAAGGTGTTCTCTTACAGACGGGCGCTCCGCTAAGATTGGCCTCGTCGGGAAGTCGCGCCAGGATCGGCGGCCGCCTCGCGCCGCCAAAAGGAGATCGGTTATGTCACTGCTGCGTCGATGGGGCTTCTCGCCCTGCTTGCTGTGCCTCTGCGCCCTTGCCCTGCCGTGCCGCGCGGTGCAAGCGGCCCCGGAAAATCCGCCGGCGCCGGACGCCAAGGCCGTGGACGCCCTGGTTCGCCAGGCGCTCAAGGACGCGGTCAACGAAGGCTGCAACATGTACAACGCCGAGGGGGGCTACGCCGAGCACGACTACATCGGCTGCCAGCACCTTTATGAAGGCGCCCTCATCACGTCGCGGCCGTTCCTGGCGGCCCATCCCGACTTGCAGAAAGCCATCGACGAAGGTTTGGTGAACGCCCGCAACACGCCCGATCCAACCCGACGCGCCTTCGTGCTCCGCGCCGTCATCGATCAGATCCGCGACGCGTTGAAGCCGGGCGGTCCGACTCCACCGCCTATGGAAAAGACGACGCAGGGCAATATGGTTCGTTTGGAGCCGATCCAAAGCGCCACATCATTCGGCGCTGAGAACCTCGTCCTGGACGTGGATGGAAAGGAAAGGAAATTCCAAGTCGGCGTCGTAGAAGGCATCGAGACCCCGGTGGCGATCGACGGCAAACCAGGCAAAATCCACGACATCAAGAAGGACAGCCTCGTCACCGTCACGACCAAGGGAGACGCCGTAACCAAGGTCGATGCGACCAGTCCAGCCGCACCGGCCCCGCCGCCCAAAACCGCCGTCATCAGCGGCAAGGTGATCGATGTAGAGAAGGGCAAGCTGACACTGGCCGTCGGCGAGCAGCAGAAGGTGTATTCTGTGCCGGCCGATGCCAAGGTGGTCATCGACGGCAACGACGCCAAGCTTAGCGATCTGAAAAAGGACAGCACGGCGACGATCACGACCCAGAATGACGCCGTGAAGACGATCGATGCCAAAAGTCCTACGCCTCCGCCTCCGCCTCCCCGTCCGCCGGCAGCTGAGAAGAAAATACTCGGCAAGGTGACGAAGGTCGATAAGAGCACGCTGAGGGTCAAGGATGCAGACAACATTAAGGAGGCGGACTACACCATCCCGGCCGGCGCCAAGATCGTTATCGACGGCACCGATGGCAAGGTCCAGGATGCCAAGGTAGACAGCTCCGTGACCATCAGCATAGATAAGGACGGCGAGATCACGCAGGTCGAAATCAAATCCCCCGCCCCGGCACCGCCTCCGCCTGGCCAAACCTTGTGGGAGCGGCTCGGCGGCGAGAAGGGCGTCGCCAAGGTGGTGGACGATTTCGTGAATGCCGCCGCTGCGGACGAGAAGGTCAACTTCTACCGCGATCCGAAAATCAAGCCGAGCGAAGAACAAATCGCCGCGCTTAAGACCAAGCTGGTCTTGTTCGTCAGTTCCACCACGGGCGGGCCGCTGAAATACACCGGCAAGGACATGAAGGACGCCCACAAGGGCATGAAGATTTCGGATGCCGAGTTTGACGCCTGCGCGGCCGACCTCCGGGCGGCCCTGGAGAAGAACAACATCAAGCCGGCGGACGTGAAGGCCGTGATGGACGCCGTGGAGGGCACGCGCAAGGACATCGTCGAGGTAAAGGGGACGGGTGACAAGCCAATGGCCCCGGACGAAACGAAGTCCAACGACAGGCCAGCGGAGACCGGCACGGTCAACGGCAAAGCCACCTTCCAGGGTCAACCGCTGGCCGGCGCCAGCATCGGGTTGATCGGAGAGCTGGAGAAGCCCATGTACGGCGCCAAGACCGCGGCCGACGGGACCTACATCCTCAAGGACGTCAAGGTCGGCAAGTACAAAATCACCGTGACGCCGGACTCGAATCAACCGAGCGCCCTTCCGGCGAAGTACCTGAAAGTCGAAACCACGACCTTGACCATCGAAGTAAATAAGGGCGACAACCTGGGCGACATCGACCTGACCAAGTAATCGCCGTCTGTTCGCCCTCCCCTCAGAGGCTGCGGCCGCCGCGGGCAAACCGGGTGCAACCGGCTTCGCCCGCGGCGGCCGCGGCATTTCCTCGAAAAGACGCTCAAGTTTCCGGCGTCGCCGGGCGGATAGGAAAACGGAGGACTTGGACGAAGCCAAATCCCCTCAGGATTCACCCCGGATGAACAGCTTGATCCTTCTCGTGGCCGCCGCCGGTGCGCCCCCGTGCGAGCAGCCGGACGCCTGCGGTTCCTACCTCTGCCAGCCCGCGTTCTGCGTGGACGACGTGCTGCGCGGCCCTACCGAACCATATTGTCCGCAACCCGGCGACATTTTCCTGGCGTCCGACGGGGCGCTCTGGTCGAAGGTCGGCCACTGGTGGGTCGGCAGCCAGGGCGTGCAGCATTCGGGCATCATGTTCCTCCGCCCGGACGGCCGGATGGCGCTCTTGCAGGCCGGCCCCTTCAATTCGGTGAAAATCGAGTGCCTCGACCCCGTCGCTCACTTGCGCGAGCATTGCGAGAAAGGCGACCGGGTATGGATTCGGCGGCGCTGCACGCCGCTGACGCCGGAGCAATCGGCCGCGTTGACGGCGTTCGCTGAGAAGCAGGAGGGCAAGCGGTTCGCCACCTGGCGCATGCTGGCCCAGGCGACGAAACTCTGCACGCGCGGGCCGCTGCGCACTTATTTCCTCGGCAAAGTCCACGGACCCGACCGGGTAAGCTACTGGTGCTCCGAGATGGTCATGGAATCGTGCGTCTACGCCGGCTTGCGCGACGCGGAGGACACGCGGCCGACGGCCACCTATCCGCGCGACCTCTTCTTCGGCCATTCCAAGATTCCGTTCCTCGACGAACATCTGCGCCTGGACGATTGGCATCCGCCGGCGCGGTGGACGCCGGAACGGTTGCCGTGAGAGTCGGTTCTGGAAGCCAGTGGGACAGGATTCCAATCCTGTGGCCTTGCCGGACAGGATTGGAATCCTGTCCCACAACCTCCCTTCTGGCACAGATTCTGGGTTAGGCGCTGCGCCGCAGCGCGCGCCGTTCAGCGTCGGTCAGGACGGCGCGTCGATCCGCGGCCGTCTGCTCGAAAACTGTCCGATACAGCGCCGCCTGGGCCGGCGACAGGTCGCAGCCGCGGCGAGCCATTACTTTCGCCGCCGTGCTCAACAGCGATTCCAGATCGTCATTGCTGGAGATGCGGCCGTCGCCGCAGCGGACGAACGACGGTAAACGGCGCGGCAGCAGACCGCCGGGCAGCAGATTGCAGAAGACGCCGGCGCTTGTGCCGGTGTTCAGCAGCACGCCGATCGCCGTCTTGGTGTGGTCGCCGAGGAAGCAGCCGACTTTCGTCTGACCGGTGCGCACCAGCCGGCCGTTGACGAACACCGACGCTTCGCCATAGTCGTTGCGGAGGTCGCTGTTCTGGGTCCCGGCGCCCAGATTGACCCACTCGCCGAGATACGCGTGGCCGAGGAAGCCGTCGTGGTACTTGTTGCTGCGGCCCTGGATGATGGACGCCTCGACCTCGCCGCCGACGCGGCAGTCGGGGCCAATGGTCGTGCCGGCCCGAATCTTGGCGCCGTGAATCTGGCAGCTTGGGCCGATCACACACGGCCCTTCCAATCGGCTAAAAGCCGTCACGACGGCGCCGGGGCCGATCACCACGGGGCCGCCGCTCAGGTCGGCGGCGACGAATGGTTCGATGCGGGCCGTATGGTGGATGTGCAGCCGCTTTCGTGACCCGATGATCGCCGGCAGCACGGCCGGCGGCGCGCCTTCCAGCTTGTGTTCCACATCCTCGTCGTCGGCGATTATTTGATCCGCATTGTGGGCGACCATTTCCCACAAATGCCGGAACATGCGTCCGCCCGCCGGCCGACACGGCAGCGTCGCCTTCCACCGCTCCATCTGCTCCTCGACGGCGTCCGGCGTCCGCGCGGTGAAGGTCGCGGCGTCCACTGCGGCCCACACCGGTTCGTCGCCGACGAGGGCGACGCAGGGGCCGGCTGCATCGGCCGCGATTCCGGCAGGCGGCAGCCAGCGACCGTTGACGACGACGACCAATCCGTCGTCCACGGCTTGCGGCGCTGCAACAGAGACGAGGCCGGTCAGATGCGGCCGGACCACAGCAGTGCGTGCGGAGGCCTGGAAATAGCGGGCCTGCTTATCGACGAGCGACGATTGACCGCAGAGGAGATCGAAAACAGGCCGGGTGAGCGTGAGCGGCTCCAAGTCGGCGGCGCCGCGGTCTTCGTAATGGCAGAGGCGCATGACTGCATCCTTTCAGTCAGCCGGCGCGGTCGCGGAAGATGGGGGGAATCCTACCCGGAAAGGGCGGACTGTGCCAAGAGCAGTGGGCGGATGAGAGCGCAGAGCAAGGGCAGTTTATTTCTTCGGCGCATCCACCCCTTCCAGCTTCGACTGCCACTCGTCCAGCAATCGCCCGATTTCCCGATACGAAAAGTCGATATTCGCCAGCTCATTGCCCAGGTCGATCGCATGGCCGAGGTCGCCGGACTCGGCGCAGCCCTGCGCCAGCACGAACAGCACCTCCTTCTTGCGCGGCGCCTCCTGCACCGGCAGCAGCCGCAGCGCCTCCTCGAAGTTGCGCTGAGCCAACCGCCAGTTGTTGCGGGCCTTGAAGCAATAACCCAGCTGAATCAGCGATTGCCAGCGCATCCGCGGGTCGCTCCGTGCGGCCTGCAATTCCTGAATCGCTTCGTCGATCTGGCCGCCCCGCAGCAGACGCACACCGACCTCGTAGCGGTGATTCATCTCCGTCGGGAAGCGGTCGGCCTTCTTGCGGTGCAGCTCCAGCTCGCGTGTGTTGACTTCCTTGCGAAGACGGATGCGCAAGGTGCGCAATTCCTCGTCGTCGGGGTGGGCCTTGTAGCGTTCCTCCGTCAGCGCCAGGTTCTGGCGGAACGGTTCGATTTCCAGGTCCGTCATCTCCGCGGCCAACTCGAAGGCGGCGCCGGTCGGACCCAAACCCTCTTGCAGCACCGCCCGCGCCTGTTCCAGGTCGCCGTTGCGGCGATACACGGCCGACAGCTGCAAGTACAGGCCGGCGTTGGTCGGATCGTTCTGAAGGCGGGCGCGGATGGGGGCGGCTTCGCGGCCGGTTCGGTCCGTCGGCGGGGCGGTCCCCTCGACGTGCGACGAGCCGACCACGACGCGGTATTCCTTGCTCTTGGCCTGGTCGGAGTTCGGTTCGCCGCCGGGACCGGGCGCGCCCGCGGCGTCGCTGGCCGCCTCTTCGTAGCCGCCGCGGGCGATGGTTTCGCTGACGGCCAGGTCCTTCAGCTTGCGGTCGGCTTCCTTGTCGGAGGGGCGGGCCTTGCGCACCAGGCCCCATAGCGCGATGGCCTGGGCGAAGTTGCCGCGCTTCTCATACAGATGGGCCAACGCGCGGTTCAGCGACGGATTCGTCTGCGACTTCTGCCGGGCCTGTTCCAGCAGCCAGACGGCCAGATCGAGTTGGCCGAGCGTATCGGCCGACACAGCCATTGTCATCTGGGCGGGAATGTGCCACGGATTGCGGGCCAGGATGCGCTCGCCGTGCTCCAGCACGCCGAGATGATCGCCCATCGTCGCCGCCGTCTTGACGCGCGCCATGCCCGTCCAGGCGGTTAGCCACGAAAACCAGCCGCCGCGCAGGTTGTTTTTGTATTTGAGCTTCTCGGTGGCGCGCAGCTTCTGCCGATAGCCGAGCGTCGCCGGGTCGAGCTTGCAGCAGCGCAGCAGCAAACTGACGGCGTAGTCGTAGTTGCCGGAGGCGATGGCCTGGTTGGCGTGCTCGAACTGGCTGACCGCGATCCGGCGCTGTTCCGGGTTCAACGGCGGCAGTCCCGACGGGGTTGGGTTCGCCATAGGCTCCCCGGGGCGACATCGCCCGCTGCGAATGGAGAGAAGCACCGTTACGAAGCGTCCAGCCGTCCCCGCGAAATCCGCAGCCTCGTAACTGGCGCCTGATGCTGCCCACTTTCCAATCAGCGTATCAGAGCGCCGCACGCGGGTCAAACGCCGCTTGGTCGGAATTGACCTGCGAAGGGCGCCGCGCCTGCCGCGGGTTGGTTGGGTCTTCCCAAAACGCCGCACGCACCGACCCACCGACGCCATCTCAGGGAGGAATGCTCCGTGTGCTGCTTGGCGCAACGGCGGAACACGTCGTAATCTGAAAGGGGTGCATTTCCTTGCCGATCTGGCCCATGCAGGCGAGCCGACGCCATGAACGAAGTCTCCGATCCCTGGTTCATCCTCCTGCCCAGCGGCCGCGTTTACCGAGCCGCCAGCACCGACGTTCTCCGGCAGCAAATCCATTCCGGCAAAATCCCGCGCGCCAGCTCGGTCCGTCGGTCCCCCGACGACGAATGGACCGCCCTGGAATGGACGCGCGAGTTCGCCGATCTGCTGGATCAGTTTCCGCCCCCGCGCGCCGCGGAGCAAGCCAAGGACAAGCTGGACCCCGGCGGCGAGCGGAGCGCGCCCACCGCCGGAAGCGGACTGTCGGCGCGGTTGGACCGCACTCGCCTGCCCACCATCGGCGTCCGCGGCATGGTGCATGAGCTTCTGGCGGCGCTCGACGCCACGCTCGTCCGCCGGAAGCTGGCGGCGGCGGCGCTGGCCGGGCTGGCGGCCGGCCTCATTCTGGCGGCGCCGCAGCTGCCGATGCTGCCGTTTGAGTCGGCTGCTCCCTGGGCGCGCTGGATCGCGGCCGGCTTCCTGGTGCTGCTCATCGTCACCGCGACAGCGGCGGTGCTGACGCGCATGACTTTCCTCGAACTGTCGAAAATGCGGCCGGCTCGCTGGGGCGAAGGCTTCACGGGGATGCTCGGCACGACGCTGCGCATCATCGTTGCACAACTGCTGACGGCCGGCGTCGCGGGCGGTGCCATCGTCTTGCTGCGCCTGCTGCCGGGCTGGCTGCTCGATCAGCACGTCGGCGGCGCCGCCAGCGACGGACTTGCGGCGGCCGCAACCGCAATCGGCATGATCCTGGAGCTGGCCTTGTGGCCGATCATCGGCTTCGCTTTGCTGCTGCCGCCCATCTTCGTCGTAGAACGGTGTTCCATCGGCCGGGCGCTGAGCCAATGGCTGCATCTGCTGAAAACAGACCTGGGCCGCGTTTTTCTTAACGAGGCGTTGGCCCTCGGCCTGGGCCTGGCGGCGACGCTGCTGCTGGCGTTGCCCTGGTTGGCCCTCGTCGCTTACACCGCCGACCCGCGCGTGGCGACGGCTGTCACGCTGACGCGCGGCGTGTTGGCCGGGCTCGCCGCGGCGCCGCTGCTGGGCTATCTCATGGTCGCCAACCTGTTCATTTACATCAACCTGCGTTACGAAGCGGCGAGCGGCGCGGCGTCAGCCCG
>DATKHW010000459.1:0-2003 GCA_035546275.1 Gemmataceae bacterium | reverse complement strand
AGCGTAGTTCACGATTTCGATTTCGTCCATTGCGTCGGTTTCGGCCCTCCTTGGCCTCTTTTTTCGGTCCTTTTCTTCCGCCGTCGTCAGGCGAAATTCAGAATTTCGCCGAAAAAGCGCGCTCCCCACTAGCCGGAGGGGCGCATTTTTCATACCAGCGTTAGAGCAAAGCCCGCGCCAAAAATCAACACGGCTTTCCCAGAGGGACTGCGCGCCCCGCCCGCGCCGTCAATTGTCATTGAAGCCGATTGCAACAACCTCTTGCAAATGTGGCGCTTGCGACGAGGACGCCCCTTTCAGTTGCAAGGTCGGCTGCGCGGCGTCCCCTGGTCCGCGGACGGCCGATGGGCGGTCAAGGCGCTATGATGTGCTTGCTCGCTGCGCATGCCAGTGTCGCCTCTCCGGGCAGCGCCGGGCAAGAAATCTGCCATTCGCGCCGGTACTGAGCCGGTATTTTCGGCAAGGTTTGCCCAGCTGCGCGGCCGGACGCGCGCCGAAGCGGGGCGGATCAATTCTCGCCGGCCAGCCCGTCTGCTAAGGTGGAGGCCGAGCGCTCAAGGATTCGTCCCGAAACCTGTCGCCCCACGGCGTGACCATGAAATTGATCGTTGCCATCATTCGGCCGGAGAAGCTGGAAGCCGTTCAGGCTGCTCTGAACGAGCACGACGTCTACCTGATGACCGTGAGCGACGTGCGCGGTTGCGGCCGGCAGCGCGGCTTTACGGAGGTGTATCGCGGCTCCGAGTTCGACGTGCGGCTGCTGCCGAAGCTGAAGTTGGAGATCGCGGTGAACGAGGCGTTTGTGGAGGCGGCCGTCGAGGCGATCGTCCACGCGGCCCGGACGCCGGAAACGGGTCAGATCGGCGACGGCAAAATCTTTGTGCTGCCGCTGGACGACTGCATCCGAATTCGCACCGGTGAACGAGGCAGTCCCGCGATTGGTCCGTAAACAAACGATGAATGCGGAATGATGGATGATGAATCATATGTTTGATTCATCATTTATCATTCCGCATTCATCATTCCGAAGTGATTCCCCGGGGGCCGGGCGCAAGGCCCGACCCCCGGTCCGACATAGCTCCACTGCGAAGCTCTCCCTGGAGCGGCCGACCCAGTAACCGCTTGGCCCGGGGAGTGGAACGCTTCCACCCAGGAGGGCGGGCGGCGCCGGTTTCCCGCAAACCCGGCGCACAGCAGAGCCTGGCTGACTCGATAATCGGCGGCGACGCCGTTTGGCGCCGCACGGCCGCAGTTGGTCGCAGCAACGAGGGGGGCGTATAGCGAGGGGCGGCTTTGCGTGCAAGAGCAGTTTCCGGCGGCCGCGCGCCGGCGGCGGAAGTGAGAAGGCGAGTTGTTTAGCGCGGCCCCGTCCCGTCGGCGCCGACGACTTCGATGCGAACCAAGCCCGGCAGGTGCGCAATGGACCGGGCGAACGCCATTACCTCCTCGGCGCGCCCGGCGCCCATATACAGCACCACGGCGTCGCCGTCCATGTGGTAGTTGACCGCGTGAAATCGCTCTTCGGCCAGGCGGACGCGAGCCACGGCGGCGGCCAGGTCGTCAAGCGAGGCCGCCGAAACCAGCTGGGCCGGCGGCCCGTCCGTCGCGGGCGTCGGCGGACGCAGCACCACCGTGGGCGCGGGAGGCGAATCGACGGCCGGCGCCGCGGGCGCCGCATCGCTCTTGCCGGTCGGCGCCTGCGGCGAATCCGACTCGATGAGCGTCGGCGTTTCTGGAGGAGGCGGCAGCGGGACAGGCGTCGGCGCGGGCGGCGCCGGGGCGGCGATATACACGTCCGCGTCGCGCACCTCAAACACGCCGGGCGCCTTCTTGGTCAGCTCGACGGCGCGCCGCCGCACGGCTTCCGACGGCGCCGGACCCCACAGGACGGCGACGTTGTCCTGGACGCGGACTCCGAGATTGACCGGTCCAACCACCGGATCGTCGGCAAGCGCCTTGCGCACGAAAACCGTCAATTGGATGTCCCGAAAGGTCAGTTTCTT
>DATKHW010000458.1:0-14333 GCA_035546275.1 Gemmataceae bacterium | reverse complement strand
CCGCGCGAACGGCCCCGGCGGCCGGCCCCATGACGGACGTTCCTTGTCCCCCGTACCCCTGGCCGCCCCGGTTGAGGAAGTAGTGCGACGTGTTGAGAAACGCCGTCGGATGGCCGCTGACCGGCAATCCAGTCAGCGGATCGACGCCGCCGATGGCGGCGGCGTTCGTGGCCACGCCCTGCTGCACCCCGTAGAGCTGATTCTGCAAGTCCACTTGGGGTCGAACCAGACCGTAATAGTTGAGGTAGGCCGGGTTGCCGTTGCGAAGCAGGTTGAGGTAGGGGCTGAACGGCGCCGGCGAAATGGGCTGGGGGCCTGGCGGCCGCAAGCCGGGAGGCTGGGCGTTCACTTGTTCCGTGGCCGCGGCGGCGAACGCGATCAGGGCGGCGGCAGCAATCCAGGCAGTCTTCATTCGTTTCTCCTCTGGCGTTTCGACCGTCCCATTGTAGGCGACGGAAGGCCCGCCTTCCACCCATTTCCGGCCGCTTCCACTTCTTCGGTTAGCCGCGACGCGGCAGCAGAGCACCTCGTCGGAGTGCTCCGCTGCCGCGTCGTGGCTAACCGCACGCAATCAACCGCAGCAGGGATCAGAAGCCGCCCGTGCCCGAGCCGCTTCCGTTGTTGCCGCTCTTGAGGTTCTGGATGGTGCCGTTGCCGAGCAAGGTGATGCCAAACACCCGTTCCATCGGCGAGATGATCCGGCCCAACCACGTGTCGAGGGTAACGAGCGGTTCGGCCTCGACGTAGAGCCGGTCGCCGGGGAACAGCTGGTAGTTCGTCTCGGTCCGCCCGCGCATCGTGATGGCGTTCCAATCCACCGGCAAAATGTCGTCGCAGGCCGAGCAAGCCGGCACCGGGCGGGCGACCCAGATGCGCCGCTTGTTGGCCACCGATGACAACCCGTTGACCATGCTGACGGCTTCCAGCACGGTGTCGTTGCCGGTGATGGGCAGCCGCACGATCTGCTGGCCGTAGCCGCCGCCGTCGTAGATCACGAAAAACACCTTGCTGTTGTATGCATAAACGTCCACGGAGACTTCCGGACTCAGGAGGTATTGCGACAGGTGTTGCTCGATGGCCGCCTTGGCCTCGGCCAGCGTCTTGCCGGTGACGTTGACGTCGCCGTAGGTGCCCAGGCCGACCGTGCCGTCGGGCCGGACCAGGTGGTCCCCGCGGAGCTGCTGCAGCGCGTGGGACTGGCCCAGATAGACGGTCGCCTCCGGCTTGACGATTTGGTCCTTTAAGGCATCTTCAATGGCTTTCTTCGCCTCCTCCAGCGTCAGGCCCACCACGATCACCGGATGATACGGAGGGCCGAAGTTCACCGTTCCGTCCGTATCGACCGCATAGGCGCCGGTGATCGGCGCCGTCGGCAGGCCGTTGGCCGTAATCAGCAGCACGTCCAGCGGTGCGATGCGGTAGGGCGGCTTGGGTATGACGCGGACGGCGTCGATGAGCAGAATGTCCGGCGGCTCAATCGTGTAGGGCGGCAGCATGGTCTTGCTCAGCTCGCGCGGCATCCCGTTGTCGCACGTCTCCACAGTCGGCTGGCACGTTACGCAGCCGGCGGCGCCGGAGACGACCAGCGCGAGGACCCAGACCGTTGCGCGCCGCAGGTAGGGATTGGCGGCCATTCTTCGGCTCCCTGGCAGGAAATCACGTCGCGCCCTGGCGGGGCGTTACACACGGTACAGCCCTTACAATCGGCGGATTCGCAACCGGGAAATGAGCAGAAAGAAAACGATCAACAAAGAATGAAGAGTCCAGCAGGCCGCGTTTTCTTGAGCGCGAATGGGGTAGAGAAGGATTGTGTGGCATTTCCGTGCGGGCCAGAAAAATCGTTAAAGAAAACCAAGAAAGCGGCTGGCAGCCGGTTGACATGGAGGAAATGATTGATATGTTAGGAAGAACGAAATTGACGCGCTGACACGGCCCGCCCGCCCGTGTGAGAATGAGGCTCTCCCGCGACCTGTTGTCGCCGCCGTCGCCCTTGTCTCCCAGCCGCTGCTGGGAGGCCGGCGCAAGAAAACAGCTGAAATTGCATCCGATGCACCTGCCTTTCTCGTTTCAATGGTAGGTGTTGCCTTCCGGCCCTCCAACGCATACCAGCCTTTCCCAGAAGGCCGGCAGAGATGCGTTTTGTCCTTGTGAGGCTGACGAGCGACAATGCCGCTGCTCACCGCCGAACCGTCCGTGTTTCCCCCAAACCTCCTCGAATCCGAGGAGCCGCCGGCGCCGAGCGATGCGCCGGATTTCCGCTGGTGGGCGCTGCATACGCGGCCGCGGACAGAAAAGGAACTGGCCCGGCGGCTGCTGAACCGTTCCGTGAGCTTCTTTCTGCCGTTGCGTCACAAGGAGTGGTTGACGCGCGGGCGCCGCTTTTCCTCCCACTTGCCGCTGTTTCCCGGCTACCTGTTCCTCTACGGGGGCGAACGCGATCGCGTCACGGCGCTCGAGACGAACCTGATCGTCAACTGTCTTTCGGCGGCCGACCAGAGCCAGCTCCACGACGATTTGCACCGCGTCTACCGGCTCGTCAGCTCCGACGTGCCCTTGACGTTGGAAGAAAAGCTCGGGCCGGGCGACCCGGTGGTCATCACGCAAGGCCGCTTCACCGGCCTGCAAGGCCGCGTCCTGCGGCGCTGGAAGAACCTGAAGTTTACCGTGGAGATCCATTTTCTCCAGCAAGGCGTTTCGATCGAGGTCGAACCCTGGATGATTGAGCCGCTAGAGGAAGGCGCGTCTCACAAAACACGAAATTGACGGGAACTAACCACGGAGTCCTTGCGTCCAAGGGGACGCCCGCCGGCGCTGATGTGGCGCGCGGCGACTGACCCACCCGTTTAACCTCTGATGCGGGAGGAAAGGAGTTCCTTCTGTGTGGCCGAAGGATTTCTCGGCCGCTTCGTGCGGCGGACAGGGACGGTCCATGCATTTCCGCGCTTGCACCCTCCTCGCAGAGGGTGGTCCGCGGGAACGCGGCCGCCTGGGTGCAACCCACGGTCACGGAGTGCGCGCCGGGCGCACCGGGCCGTTGCGCAACCCACGGTCACGGAGTGCGCGCTCAGTGCTGAGCGCAGGTGGTTCTCATGCTCCGCTCCGCTCTCTCCACCGTTCGCGCCGTTCCTGTGCGGACAGCCGTGGCGCTGGCCGTCTTCCTGGGAGTGTGCGTCTGGGCCTACTGGCCGACGTTCCTCGCCATGGCCGGTCGCTGGCAGCATGATCCGCAGTACGCTCACGGCTATCTCGTCCCCTTCTTCTCCCTCTTCCTGCTGTGGCATCGCCGCGCCCTGCTGACCGGGGCCAAGCCGCAGTGGAATTGGTGGGGCGTTGCACTGGTTTTGCTCGGCTGCCTCCTGCGGGTCGCGGCCGCCTACCTCTATTTCGACTGGCTCGACGCCGCTTCTCTGACGGCTTGCCTCTTCGGCGTCTGCGCCATCCTGGGCGGCCGGCTCGCGCTGCGATGGGCGTGGCCAGCGATCGCTTTTCTCTTTTTCATGATCCCGCTGCCGTTCCGCGTTGAAACCGCTTTCGGCGCCCGCCTGCAAACCATCGCCACCCTCGCCAGCACTTACGGGCTGCAAACCATCGGTTTGCCGGCCCTCGCGGAGGGGAACATCATCGTTCTGCCGCACGGCCAAATCGGCGTCGCCGAGGCGTGCAGCGGCCTGAGCATGCTGACGACGTTCTTCGCCCTGGCCGCGGCCGTCGCCCTGGTCATCAAGCGGCCCTGGCTGGACAAGATCGTGGTCGTCGTAAGCGCGGCCCCGATCGCCGTCTTCGCCAACGTGGCGCGCATCACGGCCACGGCGCTGGCTCAAGAATGGGTCGGCCCCGCCGCCGCCCATTATCTGTTCCACGACCTCGCCGGCTGGCTCATGATGCCGCTGGCGCTGGTCCTTTTGTGGGCCGAGCTGCGGCTCGTTGCCTTCCTGCTCGTCCAGCCCAAGGAGAAGGCGCCGCTCGGCGTCCTGCCGACCGTGCCTGCCCCAGCCGCGCCGCCGAAGACCGCCGGCGCCTCGCGGCGCAGGAAGAAATCCGGCCCACCGCAGCCGCGAGCCGCCGGCCAGGCCTGAGCCGTCGCCGGTTCGCGCTTCGCGGTCCCTTTTCCCCATTCCCCACCCGGATGAGGAACCATGTCCACCCAAGAACCCAGCAAGTCGCACAACGGCCACAATGGCGCGGAGTCCAACCGACTCCCCCCTTACGCCCGGGGAAAGGTCCGCGTGGCAGGCACGCCGGCCGCCCTTTCCCCGCCGCTGAACGCCTGGGCGCTGCTCGAAGCCCTGCGCCGCCGCTGGCTGGCTGCGCTCGTCCTGGGCGTGCTGGCCGCCGCTGCGGTGGGCGCGGCGATCTGGTATTTCCTGCCGCCCGCCCCTTACACCGCCTCGGCCAAGTTCCGTATCGAATCTAAGCCGGAAGGCACGATCTACGACCACCCGGAGGGCAAAACCGATTTCGGGAACTATGAGCAGATGCAAGTCGCGCTCATCAAGGGCCAAATGGTCCTGAACAATGCCCTCAAATCCGAATTCGAGCAGCGCCCAGGCGTTAAGGTCCCGGTCGCTCAGCTGCCGGAAGTACGGAAGGCCGTCGATCCCGTCGATTGGCTCGAAAAGCAAGTCCACATCGACTTCCCCAACGGCCAGGAGATCCTCCACCTGACCATCTCGTCCGACGACAAGGACGTCTGCAAGATTCTGGTGGACGCGCTCTCGGCCGCCTACCTCGACGAGGTCGGCGACGCCTCCCGCCGCCACCGCGAAGACAAGCGGAAGGAGTTGCAGGAACTGGTGGACAAGCTCGATCGTGAGCTGGACGGCCTGCGGGCGGACATTCGGAAAAAAGCGGAGCCGGTCGGCTCCCAAGATACGCAGGTCCTGGCCCTTAAACAGAAACTGGCCCTGGAAGAGGCCAAGCGCGCCCAGCACGATCTGGAGGAATGCGACTCGCGGCTCAACCGGCTCAAGAACGAGCAATCGCTGCTCCCCAAGGCGGATGATCTGGCTTCTGTGGTTATCCCCGCCTCCGACGTCGATGCGCTCGTGGATAAGATTCCGGACATCGCTAAGCTTCTGGGGCAGAAAGCTGGTCTTCAGTCTGTAATCAACGACACGATCCGGCAAGCGAAGGGCGGGAAAGACAACCCTGTCGTCCAACAGCTGCAGGCCCAGCTCAAGGACGTGCAGACGACGATCGACGAGAAGCGCAATGACGCCCGCAAGGACTGCGAAACCGAATTGCGGAACGCTGCCGTGGGCGCTGCTGGCAAGCGGGCGGCCATAATTAAGGACGACATCGCCTTTGAAGAAAAGCTGAAAGATCGCCTCATCGACGAAATCACGCAACAAGTGACCCAATCCAACAACATCAACAAAGTGACGCTCGACCTGGAAGACCAAAAGGCGAAGGTCACCCGGGCCGAGATGGATCAGGCCAAGGCCGCCGGGGAGCTGCAGAAGCTGTCGATTGAAAAGGACGACCCGTACCGCGTGTCGCTGTGGGAAGAGACGGTCGTTACGCATCCCGACGAGGCTGTGCGCAAGATGCAGATGGCGGGCCTGGGCGGCGCCGGTACGTTCCTGCTGGTCCTCTTGCTGGTGGCCCTGGTGGAGTTCCGCTCGCGCCGCGTCCACACGCCGCAGCAAATCGTCCGCGGACTGGGCATCACGTTGGTCGGAACGGTTCCCGCGCGGCCGACCGGTCCGGTTGGCGGCAACCCGGTCTGGCAGAACCTCCTGACGGAATCGATCGACGCGACCCGCACCATGATCCTGCATGGCGCGCGGCCCAAGCCCGTGCGAGCGGTGCTCATCACCAGCGCCGTGGGCGGCGAGGGCAAGACGTCGCTGTCCAGCCATCTGGCGGTGAGCCTGGCGCGGTCCGGCCGCAAGACGCTGCTGATCGACGGCGACCTGCGCAATCCGGCGATGCACCGGCTGTTCGAGGTCCCGGTCGCTCCCGGCTTCAGCGAGCTGCTGCGAGGGGACGCCCCAGCTTCACAGGTAATTCGGCCGACGCCGGTCCCCAACCTGCACCTGATGCCGGCCGGCAAGAGCGACCCGGCGACGCTGGCGCTGCTTTCTCAGGGCGGCGTGGCCGATCTCCTCACCGGGCTGAAAGGCTCGTTCGACGCCATCATCATCGACTCCAGCCCCATCCTGCCGGTGGCCGACGGCTTGCAGCTGGCCCGGCACGTCGACGGCGTTCTTCTGTCGGTCCTTCAGGACGTCAGCACGCTGCCTGGCGTGCATGAGGCCCGGCAGCGTCTGGCCGCCCTGGGCGTTCCGATCCTCGGCGCCGTCGTCAGCGGCACCCGGCCCAACGTCGCCTACTACGGCCGGCGCTATCTGCACCAGACGCCGGCCGCCCATTCAAACGGCAAGTAATCGATCTCTTTCGGGGATGCTGCGGTCATGCGTTATCTGCCTGTAATCGTCGCTTCGTCCCTGGTCGCCGCCGCCGCTGTGTTCGCTGGGCTGCGGACGGACCGTTGGGGCGCCGCGCCGAATCTCGGGGCGGCGGCGGCCCGACTCCAGCAGACGCCGATGAAAATCGGCGACTGGGAAGGCCAGCCGATCGAACTCGACGCCCGGCAGCTGACCGTGGCCGAAGTGACCGGCCATATCGCCCGGCGTTACGTCCATCGGCGGACGGGAGAGGAGACGACCGTCGTGGTCCTGTGCGGTCGGCCCGGCCCGATTTCCGTCCATTCGCCCGAGGTCTGCTATCCTGGCGCCGGTTTCAACCTCGTCGGCGACGCCACGACCTTCTCGACCGGCGGCGACGGCCGGCCTGCGGCCGACTTCTTCCACGGCCGTTTCGTCAAGCCGGGCGCCGTGCCGGAGGCGCTCGACGTGGCCTGGGCCTGGAAAGCCAACGGACCCTGGACGGCGTCGGACAATCCGCGCGTCGCCTTCGCCCAGGCGTCGGTGCTCTACAAGATCTACATCATTCACCGACTGGCCCACCCCGACGACAAGCTGCCCGAAGATTCGTCTCGCGACTTCCTCCCGGTTTTTCTTCCAGAGTTGGACAAATACGTCGGCCCCGCCTCCTGAGCTTCATCAAACCTCTCATTCCTCAACCATCACCCACGGCCCCAGGCGCTAGTGATGTCAACAAAAGTCGAAATCGACGTCCCACGGAAAGGTTCGGCCGCCGACGGCCCGTCCTGCGATTCCGAGTTGCCTCCGCCGCCCCTGCCCGCCGGCTGGTACATCTGCTGCAAACCGGTCCTGGATTTCGTCCTCGCGCTCGTGCTGTTTATCGTGGCCGCACCGCTGATCCTGGTAAGCGGTTTGCTGATGAAGCTGACGTCGCGTGGGTCAATGTTGTACTGCCAGGTGCGCGTGGGCAAGGGAGGCCGGCTGTTTACGCTTTACAAGATCCGCACCATGGTCCAGGACGCCGAAAAGCATTCAGGCGTCCAGTGGTCGAAACCCGGCGACAAGCGCATCACGCGCGTCGGCGCCTTCCTTCGCCGGACGCACCTGGATGAGCTGCCGCAGCTATGGAACGTGCTGATGGGCGACATGAGCCTGGTCGGACCGCGCCCGGAACGTCCGGAGTTTACGCCAGGTCTGGCGGAGGCCGTGCCGCATTACCGCGACCGGCTGGCGGTCCTTCCCGGCGTCACCGGATTGGCCCAGGTCCAGCTGCCCCCGGACACGAACCTGGCCAGCGTCCGCCGCAAGCTCGCTTACGACCTCTATTACATCCGGCACCTGAACGGCTGGCTCGATTTCCGCCTGATCGCCTGCACGGCCCTCCGCATGTTCGGCGTGCCGTTCCATCGGCTCACCGGCTTGTTTTTCCTGCCCAACCGCGACTCGGTGGAACTGGCGTACAGGGCGCGTGCGCAAGCGGCGGAAGCTATTGCGGAGTTGGAGTCCGCCTGACGCATGGGCGATTCGGACCGTCCCAAGCTGCTCTACGTCGTCCACCGGACGCCGTATCCCCCGGACAAGGGGGATCGCATTCGGACGTTTCACATCCTGCGCCACTTGTCGCGCCGGGCGGCCGTCCATCTGGCCTGCCTGGCCGACGAGCCGGTCTCGGTGGAAACGAAGGTCGCGCTGGAACGGTACTGTGAGCGCGTTGCGATCGTCCCGATCGGCCGTTCTCGCTGGCTGCGGGCCGCGATGACGCTGGCCTGCGGTCGAACCTTGACCGAAGGCGCGTTCGAATCGCACGAGCTTGCGGCGACTCTCCGGACCTGGGGGCGTCAGATGCGCTATACCGCCTGTCTGGCGTCCTCCTCCGGCGTGGCGCCCTACTTGCGCCTGCCCGAGTTGCGCGACGTGCCCGCCGTGATCGATTTGATCGATGTGGACAGTCAGAAATGGTTTGATTATTCCGCCGCCTCGCGTTTCCCCCGCTCGTGGCTTTACCGAATCGAGGGCGAACGCCTCCGTCAGACGGAGCAATCGCTTGCTCGATGGGCGAGGGCTGTGACGCTCGTCAGCGACGCCGAAGCGGATCTCTTCGGATCGTTTGGGGCGCCGGACGTTTGTCATTCGATCGCCAACGGCGTGTCTCTCGATTACTTCCGGCCGGCAAGCGAAAGCGTTGCTGAATCCGGGTGCATATTCGTCGGCGCCCTGGATTACCGGCCCAACGTGGACGCGGCCTGCTGGTTTTGCCGCGAGGCCTGGCCGGAAATCCATCGGCGCCGTCCCGGCGCCCGGCTGCGTCTCGTCGGCCGTCGGCCGGTCGCCGCCGTGTGCGCCCTGGCTGCCGTGCCGGGGGTCGAGGTGGTTGGCCAGGTTCCCGACGTGCGACCCTATTTTGCCGCGGCGGCGGTGGCCGTGAATCCGCTGCGGATCGCGCGCGGCTTGCAGAACAAGGTGCTGGAAGCGCTGGCGATGGGCAAGGCGGTGGTCGCTTCGCCGCAGGCCCTGGCCGGTCTGCGTCATCGCGACGAGGCGCCGCCGCTCTGCGCTCGCACCGCCGAGGAATGGATGGAGACGGTCGGCCGGCTGCTGGACGATCCGGCGGAGCGTCGCCGGCTGGGCGCCGAGGGACGGCGCTATGTTGAGACCAATCACAATTGGGACGAGTGCTTGCGGCCGCTTGAGGCGCTGCTGGGGCTGAATGGGGAGTTGGCGGCGAGCGCGTCGGGAGGTCCGGCGTGACCAGCCGTCCCACGGCGCCGACCCGCCGGCATTTCGCCCTGTTGGCGATCGCGTTCGCCGCTTTCGCGCTGTACGGCAGCTGGGTCCCGCTGCAATATCGGCCGCTTGCATGGGAAGTGGCTCAGCGACGTTGGAGCGAGGTTTGCTCCATCCCCATTCGGGTCGAGTCGAAATCCGATTGGGCGGCGAACATCCTGCTGTTCACGCCGATCGGCTTTTTCGGCATGGCCGCTCTGTGCGCGGATCGCCGCCGCGCCGCCGACTTGTGGGCCGTGCCGCTGATCGCCGCATGCATCGGTTTCAGCGTCTTTTTGGAGTTTTCGCAGCTTTATTTCCCGCCGCGGACCTCGTCGCTGGACGATGTGACGGCGGAGTCGGTCGGAGCGGCGCTCGGCGTTCTGGTGTGGATGACCGCAGGCCGGCCGCTGACGCGCCAGGCGCGGGCGCTGTGGGCCGGCAGCGAAACCTCAGGGACCGCTGGCCGGCTGGTGATCGCTTATCTCGTCGTGCTGGCCGTGGTCCAGATCATGCCGCCCGATCTGACGATCAGTCCGCACGAGCTGTACCACAAGTACAAGGCCGGCCTGGTGCGGCCCGTGCCGTTCACAGCGTGGCCCGCCGATCCGGCGACCGGCGTCAAGAAGCTGCTGGAAGGGGCCGCGTGGTTCTTGCCGCTGGGGTTGCTGCTGGCGCGCGTGCCGCGCTGGCGGCGCGGTCAGCAGGCGGCCTGGGAGGTCTTGCTCGTCGGGATTGCGGTCGCAGGCGCGGTGGAGTTTGAGCGGCTCGTCGTGGTCGTGCATTCCTCAGACGCCACGGATGTCATCACCAACCCTCTGGTCGTGCTGGCCGGCTGGTACGTCGGCGGGGAGGGCCGAGACAAGAGCGTTCGCGGATTCGCAGTCGCCACCTGGGTGGCCGCACTGGCGTACCTGAATTGGCATCCCTTCGATCTTCAACGGGGCGCCGATGCGTGGGAACGTTGGCAAAACCTCAGCTGGCTGCCGTTCGCGGATTACTTGCAGACGGCTTACTTGTCGTCGCTGGAGAACGCCGCCGACAAGGTGATTCAGTTTGCAGCGCTGGGAGCGCTGACGGCCGCGGCGCTGGCGCCGACGAGAGTGCGGGCCTGGCACGTGATCGTGCCCGCCGCGTTGCTGGCGGCCGTCTTCGAGGCGGGGCAGCTGTTCTTGCCGACGCGGTATACCAGCGTGACGGACGTCCTGGTGGAAGCCGGCAGCGCAGGGCTGGGATTTGCGATTTGCAGCCGGCTGCGGCGAAGAAACGTGAATCTCCAAATCTGGGCTGCCGCGGCGTAAGCCATCACAGAGACGATTGACTGCATCCGGAGGCTCTCTTGATCGACTGCATCCACGACGCACGTTTCCTCGACGGCAAGTCTATCCTGATCACCGGCGGCACCGGCTCGCTGGGGAACATGCTGGTCAGCCTGCTGCTCGAGCACGCCGCCCCCCGGCGGATCATCATTTTCAGCCGGGACGAATACAAGCAGTTCCTCATGGCCGAGAAGTTCCGGGGCGCCGAGGAGTCGCTGCGTTTCTTCCTGGGCGACGTGCGCGACAAGGACCGTCTCAAGCGGGCCTTTGAGGGCGTCGATTACGTCATTCACGCCGCCGCTCTTAAGCAGGTCCCGGCCGCGGAATACAACCCGTTCGAGTTCGTGAAGACGAACGTGCTGGGCGCCCAGAACGTCATCGACACAGCCATTGACGCCGGCATCAAGCGCGTGGCGGCGCTGAGCACGGACAAGGCCGCCAATCCGATCAACCTCTACGGCGCGACCAAGCTCTGCTCCGACAAGCTGTTCGTGGCCGGCAACAGCTACAGCGGTCAGCGCGACACGCGCTTCGCCATCGTCCGCTACGGCAACGTCGTCGGCAGCCGCGGCAGCGTCATTCCGTTCTTCCTGGAGCGGCGTAAGACCGGCGTGCTGCCGATCACCCACGCGGAAATGACCCGCTTCTGGATCACGCTGCAGCAGGCGGCCGTCTTCGTCCTCAACGCGCTCAAGGCGATGCACGGCGGCGAGATCTTCGTCCCCAAGATTCCGAGCATGAGGATCGTCGATCTGGCCCGCATCATCGGCCCCGGCTGCCGTCAGGAGATCATCGGCGTCCGCCCCGGCGAGAAGCTGCACGAGATGATGGTCGAGCCGGAGGCCGGCCACAATACGCTGGACTGCGGCGGCCACTACGTGATTCAGCCGGTGCTGAGCTTCTGGAACAAGTCTCTCAACGGCTACGCCAAGATGCCGCACTGCCCCGTGGGCTTCGCCTACACCAGCGGCGAGAACGACCGCTGGGTGGGGCCGGACGAGATGAAGCACATGATCCTGGAGCTGAACGTCCCCGGAACGGACGACCTGCGCGAGGCCTGGGCGCGAAACGGCCGAGCCGCCCCGGCGACGGCCGGCGTGCGCTGAGACGATTCATGACGACCCTCAACCACCCCGTGGAAACGACCCACGTCGCGGTGCCGCTCCCGCCGTTGCCGTACAGCCGGCAGTGGCTGGACGAGGACGACATCGACGCCGTGGTGCGCGTGCTGCGCGGCGACTGGCTGACGCAGGGGCCGGTCGTCGGCGCTTTCGAGAAGGCCCTGGCAGAGACGTGCGGTGCCCGTTACGCCGTGGCCGTGAGCAGCGGCACGGCGGCCCTGCACGTCGCCTGCCTCGCGGCGGGCGTCGGCCCCGGCGACGTCGGCGTCACCAGTCCGATCACGTTCGTGGCCTCCGCTAACTGCATTGCCTGCTGCGGCGGCACGCCCTGCTTCGCCGACATCGACCCAGCCACGGTCACGCTCGACCCCGCCGCTTTGGAAGAGGTGTGCGTCCAGAGGAAGCCCAAGGTGGTCATTCCGGTCGATTTCGCCGGTCAGCCGGCCGACCTGCCGGCCATCCAGGCCGTAGCTCGCCGGCACGGGGCGCTGGTGATCGAGGACGCCGCCCATTCACTGGGCGCAAGCTATGAGCATGAGGGCGCGTGGTACAAGGCCGGCTCCAGCGCCCACGCCGACATGGCTGTGCTGTCTTTTCATCCCGTCAAGCACATAACGACCGGCGAAGGCGGGGCCGTCCTGACCAACTCGCCGGAGCTGTACGACCGGCTGCAACGGCTCCGCACGCACGGAATCACCCGCGACCCGGCCCTGCTGACGCACAACGACGGGCCGTGGTACTACGAACAGCACGACCTCGGCTACAATTACCGCATAACGGACATCCAGTGCGCTCTGGGCCTCTCGCAGCTGAAAAAGCTGTCGCGGTTCGTCGAACGGCGACGGCGATTGGTGGAGCGCTACCGCGAGGTGCTCGCAGACCTGGCCGGCGACGTCGATCTGCTGGTGGAGCGGCCGGGCCGGCGGTCGTCGTATCATCTGCTCGTGGCCCGCTTGCGCGGCGGAGCCGAACGGCGGCGCCAGGTGTTTGAGGCGCTGGCGGCTCGCGGGATTCGGTGTCAGGTGCATTACATTCCGGTGCATTTGCAGCCGTGGTATCGGGCGCAGTTAGGTTGGCGGCCGGGAACATTTACGTCGGCGGAAGCGTATTATGAGAGTTGCGTGAGTTTGCCCCTGTTCCCGGCCATGAGCGATGGGGACGTGGAGCGCGTCGCCGATGCGCTACGCTTGACCATGAGGAAGGATTGAGGCGTGCAGCGCAGTCAAGACGATCTCTTTGCCGCCTCGGAAGGGAATCGCTATTTCCTGCGAAACCAGGAAGCGTATAACGCCTTCAACCCTGGGCAAGATCCGCCAATAAGGTTACTGGAGCTGTACCAGGTTCGTCCGAAGAACGCTTTGGAGGTTGGTTGTTCCAGTGGATTTCGACTGGCGGCAATCGCCGAACGTTACGGGGCGCGCGTCGTTGGCTGCGAGCCGTCGGCCGAGGCCATAGCGGCCGGCCGGCAGCGCTACCCGAAGGTGGAATTCATTCAAGCCCGTGCCAGCGCGCTGCCTCTCGATGGCCCGTTCGATTTGGTGATCGTTAACTACGTATTCCATTGGATAGACCGCTCGACGCTGCTGCGATCTGTGGCCGAAGTGGACAGAGTTGTGGCAGACGGCGGCTTCTTGCTGCTCGGCGATTTTGCGCCCGTGAACCGGCACAAAAGGCCTTACCATCATTTGCCTGGCGAGTCTGTCTTCACTTACAAGCAGGACTATGCCGGAGTGTTCCTGGCGTCGGGCCTTTACTATCCCGTGGGAATGCTCATCGGCGATCATTCCACGGGGGATCTGCAGTCGTGTGTCCCTGAGGATGATCGCGCTGGGCATTGGTTGATGCGCAAGACGCTCGGTGAGAACTACGTCGAGCGAACTCTCACTTGATCGTCGGCTGCGAAGACAAGATGTCCGACAACTCTCGAATCACTAGCCGCCGCTTTCTGGTGCTAGGCTGCGGCTCCATCGGCAAGCGCCACCTCGGCAATCTGCTCAGCGCCGGGGCCGGGGAGGTTTTTGGTTTCGACGTCCGCGCCGATAGAGCCGAGGAAGTCCGTAGGCAGTACGGTGTAACAGCTTTCACCGACCTGGAACAAGCCTTTTCCACGCGACCCGACGTGGTCCTCGTCACCGCCCCCACCAGCTTTCATGTGCCGTTGGCCTTGCAGGCCGCGGAGCGCGGCTGCCACCTTTTCATCGAAAAGCCCCTGTCCCATTCGCGCGATGGAGTGGACCAACTGCTGGAAGTGATACGGCGCAAGAACCTGATCACCTTGGTCGGCTGCAACATGCGCTTCCATCCGGGCCTGATGCTGGTAAAGCGGCTTGTGGATGAAGGCGCCGTGGGGCGGATCGTCGCGGTTCGCGCAGAGGTGGGCCAGTACCTTCCCGACTGGCACACGTACGAAGACTACCGCCAGGGCTACAGCGCTCGCAAGGTTCTCGGAGGAGGTACCATTCTGGACGCGATCCACGAGATCAGCTACACGCGATGGCTGATGGGTCCTGTCCACTCGGTGGCATGTTTCGCTGGCAAACTCAGCCACTTGGAGATCGAGACGGAGGACACCGCCGCCGTCCTGGTGCGCTACGCCAGCGGGTCGTTGGGTGAGATCCACATGGACTACGTGCAGCGGACCTACAGCCGCTCTTGCCGGGTGATTGGTGATGGGGGCACCATCCACTGGGATTATGTCGCGGGCGAGGTGAAGGTCTTTCGGGCCGGCCGCAAAAGCTGGG
>DATKHW010000457.1:0-2896 GCA_035546275.1 Gemmataceae bacterium | reverse complement strand
CCCCCCCCCCCGCCCGCTCGCCCACAGTCGTTCACTTCTGCGGCGGCGGATACGCTTTGAGGATGTCGCCCAGCTCCTTCTCGTAGCCAGCCGGCACCGCCTCGAAGCCGGTGATGTGGTTCGCCTGCAGCAGCGGCTTGGCTTCCGGGTTGTCGTGGGCCTTGAGCAAACCGTCGCGGAAGGCGTCGACCTGCTTCTGCGTCAGACCCCCCGGCTGGTAAGCGATCACAGCGCACGGGAACGATTCCGACTGCTGCAACACCTTGAGGCGGGCGCCGCGGCCCGGTTTGTCCTTGCAATAGATGTTGAACGCAATTTCATCGACAACCGCGCCCTGGGCGTTGTCGTCCACCACGTCGTCGAGGGCGTCTTCGGGATTGCCCGGCGTGCTGACGCGGCTGAAGAACTTGTCCGGGGCGCGGTCGGCGCCGCAGCAGCGGCATTGCAGGAAGAGCCGGCAATGTTCCCGGCTCATGCGGGGCAGGGCCATCACTTTGCCCTGCAACCCCACGGCCGCCCCGCACGCGCAGTCCGCGCGCACCACCAAAAGGGCGCGGACATAAGGATGCTCATTGACGGCGATCACTAGCGGCTGCAGCGTCGGGTACTTCTGATGAATCCACGCAAATTCGACGCCGTGGAAGACGCCGAGCTGCATGTCGTTGTCCTTGAGTTCGCGCGCCAGGTGGTCGGGGTCACCGGCCGGGATGAGGTCGCCGCTGATGCCGGTCTGGCTTTCCATCAGCACCTTCATGGGGCGCAGACCGATGGGGATGAGGAAGTCCGGCACGTCGCGGAAGAGAGTCTGGACCAGTCCGATGCGGACTTGCGGCACGTCGGCCGCCTGGACGGTTTGGCCGGCCCCCAGGGCAAGCACGATGAACAAGCCGGCCGGCATGACGGCGGCGCGAATGCACGATGTCCGCTGCCTCATCCCCCGCACTCCTTTGCTGCCGCTCCGCCTGTTCCGGGAAGGGCCGGGACATATCGGAACGCCGTCGCGAAATCCAGACCGTTCTCCTCCCTCGCTCCCAGGCTCTGCCTGGGAGCGGAGTGCTTGCGAGGCTCTGCCTCGCGTCTGCATGATTCGGCAGGCCGAGCCCGCTGGGCGGCGCGTTCCAAGGCAGAGCCTTGGAACGAGAGGGGCTTGATGCTTTACTGCTTGGGCTTTTCGACGACTGGCGCTTCCAGACCGGAGCAGAAGGCGCCGGCGGTCAGGCGTTCCAGGTTGGCCAGGACCGCCAGGCGGCGGAACCGTGCCTCGACAGCCTCGATGCGGACCTGCGTCGCCTTCTGCTGGGCGTTGAGGACGTCGTCCACGGTGGGATAGCCGGCCGTTTGCGGGTCGAACTTCTGGGATTGGGCGTCGGCGAACTCCGCGAAGCCGCCGGCCGCCTCGGTGAGCTTCTTCGCCTCGGTGTCGTATTGCGCCCAGCGCAGGTAGGCGTCTTCCGTTTCCAGCGCGATGAGATTGCGCGTCTTCTCGGTGACCGCCTCGCCGCGGGCGTGGTACGCTCCGGCCTGATCCTGGCGCTCGCGGCGGCTGCCGATCAAGTTCGCCGGCATTTCCGGGCCGACGGGGCCGGGCTTGTAATCCGGATCGTACTGGGCCGCCGGCAGGACGCGGGCGTGGATGTCGGAGCCGGATGCAAACGTCCGGGCCGACGGCAGCAGCAGGCGTCCCTGCGCGTCCACTTCCAGGCAGAGCACCTGTTCGGCTATGGTGGCCAGCGCAACCTCGCCGCGGCGGGCGACGGCCAGCTCGACGACCTGCGCCCGGTCGGGAACGGCGTCGGAGCGCGGCAGCACCTTGTCGGCCAGCTCGATCGGGCAGCCTGGCGCGATGTTTAGCGCTTCCCGGAGCGCGGCGATGGCTCGCTCATAGCCCTGGTCGGCCTCCGCCTGGCGCCCCGACACCAGCGCGATGTAGCCGCGCACCAGCACCTTGTGCTTCTCCGTCACGTCCTTGCGCGAGCCGTTCTTGACGATGGTGTCCACCGTGTCGCGGAGGTAGTCCAGCCCGAGCGGCTTCTTGAGGATGTCCTGGGCGGTCCGCTGCTGCTCCAGGGCGTAGAGAGCGGCGAGATAGCAATAGGTGGCGCTGTAACGGGCGTCCCATTCGGCGGCGTTCAGCTCCGCCTGGGCCGCTTCGACGCCGAGGCAGGCCTGCTGCCGGCGGATGGGCAGGTCGCGGGCCAGCAGTGCCGGGAGGCCGTGGAGGTTGTCGAGCGCTTCGGCCTTGAGCTGGGCGGCGGTCAGCGCGGCGCGGGCGGCGGCGACGGCCGGCTGATGCTCGACGGCGTACTCCCGGCAGGAATGGAGGTCGAAGACCTGGGCGACGACGGGGGCGGAAGCGGTCACCGTCGCGGCCGGCGGCGGCTCGGCGGCCAAGGCGGCGAGCGGGGGGCGTAAGCCCCCTGATAGGGTGAACAGCACGGGTGCGGCCAGGCTGGTCAGGGAACGGACGCGACGCCAAACCGAACGCGAGACTCGCATGGGGTCCATCCTCGTAGGCTCGTGGAGAGGGCGCTGGTGGGCCGTTCGTATGGGGTCGGCGTCATCCGCCGCCAACGGGTCCGGTTATCTGCATCGGCACAAGCGGAGGAAAATCTGGAAGATTGGTCGGCGCTTCCGTGCAGGGACTGTGGGGCGGCGGGAAGGTGGTGTCGGCTGGGTAAGCTGGGAGACTAGGGCTGGCGCCAGGAAGGACGGTGGGCGGCTAACTGGACGGCGTCTGCACCACCGCAAGAATCTCCTCGATTTGCCGCACGCACCCCGTCAGGGATGCGGCGGCCATCTGGAAATTCGTATGGTCGGAGACGCGCCGATGCTCCGCCGCGAACAGCTCCGCCGCCCGCCGCAGCTTCGGCAGCTTGCCCTTGATGCGATGCAAATA
>DATKHW010000456.1:0-5353 GCA_035546275.1 Gemmataceae bacterium | reverse complement strand
TTCGCCGCCACGACGTGCATCAGCGGCCCGCCCTGCATTCCGGGGAACACGGCCTGGTTCACCTTCGCCGCCCAGTCCTTCTTGCACAGGATGAAGCCGGCCCGCGGGCCGCGCAGCGTCTTGTGCGTCGTCGAGGTCGTGAAATCCGCCCACGGCACGGGACTCGGATGCTGATCCCCCGCTACCAGACCCGCAATGTGCGCCATGTCCACCATCAAGAGCGCGCCCACTTCCTTGCAGATCTCGGCGAAGCGGCTGAAGTCGATCGTCCGCGGGTAGGCGCTGGCGCCGGCCACCACCAGCTTCGGCTTGTGTTCGCGGGCTAAGGCGGCGACCTGGTCGAAGTCGATCCGCTCGTCGTCCTTGCGCACGCCGTAGGGAACCACCTTGTACAACTTGCCGGAGAAATTAAGGTGCATTCCGTGCGTCAGGTGGCCGCCGTGCGACAGGTTCATGGCCAGGATCACGTCGCCGGGGTTGAGGCAGGCGAAATAGACGGCCATGTTGGCCTGGGCGCCGGAGTGCGGTTGGACGTTGGCGTGCTCCGCGCCGAATAATTTGCAGACGCGCTCGATCGCCAGCCGCTCCACCACGTCCACGCACTCGCAGCCGCCGTAATAGCGTCTTCCGGGATAGCCTTCAGCGTATTTGTTGGTGAGCACGGACCCCTGCGCAGCCAAAACGGCCGGGCTGGTGAAGTTCTCCGAGGCGATCATCTCCAGCCCGTCTTGCTGCCGGCGGCGCTCGGCCGCGATCGCCTGCCACACGTCGGGGTCGGCCTGTTCGATGAGGTTCATGCGGTCCTCGTTTCTATATGGCCCTTGCAGGCGCGGCGGGCTGGTCGATGACGACGCCCGCGGCCGCCAGCTCGCGCCGCAGATCGGCGCCGCGGCGGTATAGGACGCCCCGCCAGCCGCACGCGCGGGCCGCCTCCACGTTGGCGGGCATGTCGTCGATGAACAGGCACTCCTCCGCCCGACCGCCCGCCAAACGCCGGCAATGTTCGTAGACGCCCGGCTTGGGTTTGCGCATGCCGATTTCATGCGACAGCACCAGGGCGTCGAACGGCGCCAGCACATGGGCGAATTGACGGCGGAACTGCTGGGCGTGCAGATCATTGGTGTTGCTCAGCAGCAGCAGGCGGTAGCGTGGCTTGAGCAGCGCGGGCAGCAGGCACACTTCGGCATTGGGAGAAAACATGTCGGCGAAGGCTGCATTGAATTGCATGTCGTCGCAGCGCAGCCGGAACGTCTCGCGCACCATGCCGCGGAACGCCTCGGCGCTCATGCGGCCCGACTCGAAATCATCCTCGCGCTCGCAGTCAAATAGAAACGTCTGGATTGCCTCCACAGACGCCTCGCCAAACACGGCCAGCTGCTCAGCGGCCCGGCGATGACTGAAAAAGCCCAGCACGTTGCCGAAATCGAACACGATGGTGGTGATGCTCATACTTCCTTGCTTATAGATGCGGTCGTCCCTCGCAAGAGCGCCGTCAGCCCTCCGGGTCCTCCGGCGCCTCCAGTTCGACCCAATCTTTGAGCTTTGGATCATCCGCCAAATCGCCGAATTCCTTGAGCCAGCGCTGCGTTTCCTCCGCCGACACGCTCCGCGGCTTCGCCGGCGCTTCCGCCGCATCCCCTGTCTCGCCTGCGGAGAGAGGACTGGCCGACAGCGCCGAACGGCCGACCTGTTCCACGTAATCGAGACAGCCCAGGGCCGGGCAACGCCGGCGGCGGGCGGCCTCTTTCAGGCGCCGGTCGTCGGAAACAACGGTGAGCCGCCGCGGCGTCGCCTCCCGCCGGATGATCGCTTCGATCACGTCGTCGGCCTCCTCGCGCAGCGCGTACAGGACATGAAGGCCCTTGTGTTCCTGCTCCCGCTCGGCCCCGGCTCTGGCCTTGGCCGCGTCGAAGACGACGGTGACGGCGCCGGGATCATTCGCGTGCAAGGCCAGCAATCGGCCAAGCAAGGCCAGCCGGGCCTTTTCCAGTCCATGCGGCCCGACGCGGCCGGCCAGCACGCCCATGGCGTGCAGCAGGTTGTAGCCGTCGATGAGGTAGCGCATACCATCCCCGGCCGTCAGTGTGCGAATGCGGCTGCTTGGATTCTGACGCGGCCGTGCCCCGAGGCCAAGAGGAATTGACGGCCAAGCGCGCCGGCTGCTGTTCGGGTCGCGGCGCCGTTTGCTTATTGGTTGGGCAAGGCCGCGCCGTCCACGCCTTCACGGCAATTACACCGACGGGTCGAACGACAGCAGCCGCAAAGGGTTACCGTGGCGCGCTGCCGTGGCCGTCCGCATTGGCACGCTCTTCGCATCAAGCAGTTCGTCCTGTCCCATCCTCTCCCAAAATCCCTCTCCAAAGAACCTGAAGCAGCCGCCCGGATGCGAGGCAGGAACCGGGGTGCGAATTAAGGAGGCCACTCATGAAGCATGGCTATCTCATCGACATGGACGGCGTGCTGTACCGCGGCTCGGAACTCATCCCCGGCGCCGACGAATTCATCCAGCAGCTGCGCCGACGGGACATCCCGTTTCTATTTCTCACCAACAACAGCCAGCGGACGCGCCGCGACGTGGCGGCCAAGCTGGCGCGCATGGGCGTCGAGGTGGAAGAGGAACATGTCTTCACATGCGCCATGGCGACGGCCCGCTTCCTGGCTCAGCAGAAACAGGATGGAACGGCCTACGTCATTGGCGAAGGCGGCCTGCTGACGGCCCTGCACCAGAACGGTTATGCCGTAGTCGATCACGAACCGGACTACGTCGTGGTCGGCGAGGGCCGGACGTTCAACCTGGAAATGGTCGAGGCGGCGGTGCGCATGATCGTCGGCGGGGCCAAGCTGATCGCCACGAATCTGGACCCCAGTTGTCCGACGCAGAACGGATTGCGGCCCGGCTGCGGCGCGATGACGGCGATGCTGGAGACGGCCACAGGCGTGCGCGCGTTCAGCGTCGGCAAGCCCAGCCCCGTGATGATGCGCGCCGCTCGCAAGGAACTGGGCCTGACGACGGAGCAGACCACCATGATCGGCGACACGATGGAGACCGACATCCTCGGCGGCGTGCAGCTTGGCTGCCACACCGTTCTGGTTCTCAGCGGCGGGACGCGGCGTGAAGACCTCGACCGCTACGCCTATCGGCCGGAGCTGGTCGTGGACTCTCTCGCCGACTTCGCCGCGCTGCTGGAGAAGGCCGGTTGGCGGCCGCTGTGGTATGCGGCCGATGGAGCGGTAAGAGGACGTGATGGATATGCCGTGTCGCTGGGTCGGTCCTAGTCCATAACCAACACCACGCGAAATCCGACATGGTCGTCGCGCAAGGCCGGTCCGCGGGGATGGCGAGCGGCCGATCGGCAGTCGGCCGGGTAATCGCGCCAGCTGCCGCCGCGCAGCACCCGGAAGCCGCCGCTTTCCCCGCCTAGCGGATCGATCGCGTCTTCTGGCGGATAGGCGCCAGCGTACCAATCCTGGCACCACTCGCGCACGTTGCCGTGCATGTCGAACAGCCCCCAGCGATTGGGCGGGAAGCTGCCGACCGGCGTCGTCTTCTGGCGGTAGACGCCGCGGCGGCCGCCGTAGCTGTAATTGCCGTCGTAGTTGGCCAGCTCCGTCGAGATGGCGTCGCCGCAGTGAAACGCCGTGATCGTGTCGGCGCGGCAGGCGTACTCCCACTCAGCTTCCGTCGGCAGCCGATAGGTCCGGCCGTCCCACTGGCCGAGCGTCCGGCAGAAGGCGAGAGCGTCGCGCCACAGGACCTGTTCCACTGGCAAATCGCCGCCCTCAAAACGGCTTGGGTTGGCGCGCATCACCGCCTTCCACTGAGCCTGCGTGACCGGGTGTATTCCGAGCCAGAACCCGCGGGTCAGCGTCGCCCAGTGTTGCGTTTCATCTTCGCGGCGCTGGGCTTCCTCCAGGGGACTGCCCATCATGAACCGGCCGGCGGGAATCCAGGCGAATTTCATCCCGACGGCGTTGGCGGTCAGCGTGCCGGCCGGGCGCTGCAGTTGCGGCCGAAATTCAAGCCGTGCGGGAGGAGGCTGCACGGCCGGCGCCGGGGCGGACGGCGCGACGAGCAGCAACCGCCGGGCCAACTCCGCCAGGCCGGCGTCCTGCGGACGCAGCCGCGAGGCCCGCGCCACGGATTTTTGCGCTCCAATTAAGTCGAGATTCACGGTCAGCGCCGCCGCGAGAGCGACGGCCGCCGCCGCGGAGGTCGGCCGCGACCGGGCCAGCGCGTCCAGCCGCGTTTTGGCTTCCGCCGCTCGACCGGCCGCCGTCGCCGTCAGGCCCTCGCGAAATTCCACCAATGACTTGCGGAATGCTTCGGCGGTTAGGTGGCCGCCGCACAGGTCCTCAACAAACGCTGTTACGCCGACCGTGCGCCGCGTCAGCGGCACGATTTCCTCCAGCGCCGCGCCGCTGCACCCCTGGAAGCGCAGCAACCGCCGGTAGTCCTCGCCCAGGACGTCGAAGCTCTGCACGACCGCGTCGAGCTTTCGCGCGGCGGTCCGGCAACGATCGTCGGTCCGCAGGGCCACATCGAGCATCCGGACGGCGGCGTCCGGCAGTCCTTCGAGCGCCGCCGCCTGTTCGGTCAGCCCCGCCAGGTCGCCGCCCAGCAGGTCGAGCATGGTTTCCAGCCGCGCCTGGTCGGCGGAGGTGGACGCGGGAAGGCGCAGACCGTCGATTTCCAGCCCGCCGTGGGTCGTGCGGTAAACGCCGTCGAGCAGCTGACCCAGCATTTCGACCACGATGGGGCCGCCCGGCGTCAACCCGCCGACGACTTGGCGGACGGCGAACTTGATCGGCGGGCCGAAGCGCTGGCTGACCGCGACGGCTTTTTCCTTCCAGCTCATGGTGTGCGTCCGCCAGACACGCCGTGCTGTTCGTCGTCGGCGTTCATTCGTTCGCGCTGCCCCGTTGGATCGTACACTACCGGGGCGTTTCCGCAGCGACAAGGGCCGCGACAGGCGGCTCTTGACCCGGACGGCGGCAGACGATCGGCCACGGCATGAGCCGCGACTGCACGGGGCTAAGCCGGCTCACCGACCGCCTGAGCTTCCCCTTCGCCGATCGCGCGCCGATCGACTCGCGCCCGCAGCCGGTAGAGCATGGCGAACAGCCCGAAGAACATGCGGGCGCTCAGCACACACAACGGCTCGCTGCGCGTGTAGCGCTTGCGCGACATCTCGCGGAATATCTCCACCCCTTCGCGCAAAATCCCGCCGTCGCCGAAATCGAACGGCCCGCGGCACCGGCCCGGCCGCCAGCTCCACTCGATCAGCCGCTCCAGCAGCTGCTGGTGCTCGGGGTCCATCACGGCGTCCTCGGCCAGACAGACGCTACGCTTCAT
>DATKHW010000455.1:0-3002 GCA_035546275.1 Gemmataceae bacterium | reverse complement strand
GCGTCCCGCTTTCCGCCGGAATGGCGCAAGGTATGGGACTGGTGGGTGCAGGGCGTGCGGCGCGACGAAATGGCGCGGCGGGCCGGCAAGTCGCTGCGCACGATCCAATACTGGCTGGCGGAGATGATCGATCAGGTGCGGGAGCGGTTGGAGGAATGATGAACGATGAATCAAAGACGTTTTTGATTCGCCATTCATCATTGATCATTTCGGCCCCAGCAAGCCACGGTCCTTCATCCAGGCTTCCAGGCACTCCGGCCAGCTCGACAGCGCCGGTTCGTTCGGCGCCAGGCCGACGCCGTGCCGGCCGTGGCGATAGACGTGCAGTTCGGCCGGGACCTTCGCCTTGCGCAGCGCCTCAAAGAACAAAATGCTGTTTTCCACTGGTACGGCATTGTCGTCCGCCGTGTGGAACAAAAACGTCGGCGGCGTCTTGTCCGTCACTTGCTCGTCGTTGCAGAGGCTATCCACCAGTTTTTCATCGGGATTGTCGCCGAGCAGGTTCTTGCGCGATCCCATGTGGGCGAACGGCGGTTTGAGCGTGATGACCGGATAGGCCAGGATGGCGAAGTCGGGCCGGCAGCCGACGCGATCGATCGGGTCGTCGGCGTCGGCCTTGCCGTCGTCGAAATGGGTGGCGGCCGTCGAGGCGAGATGGCCGCCGGCGGAAAAGCCCATGATCCCGACGCGGTTCGGATCGATCCCCCATTCCTTGGCGCGGGCGCGAACGGTGCGCAGGGCGCGCTGGGCGTCCTGGAGAGGAACGGGATGTTTATACGGAGCGACGCGGTATTTAAGCACGAAGCCGGCGACGCCGCGCTTGGCCATCCAGGCGCCGACGTCGTTGCCCTCGTAGCTGATGGCGAGGCCGCCGTAGCCGCCGCCGGGGCAGACGACGACGGCCGTGCCGTTGGCCTTGTCGGCCGGCGGCAGGTACGCCGTGAGAGTAGGAACGTCGGCGTCCTTGTCGCCCATCGCGCCGGGCGCCCCCTTGGGCCAGAGCGGTTCCGGTTTGGGGGCGTCGCCGGCCGTCAGGGTGAGCGCCAGCGTGAGGATTATGGAGTGCATGATCGGTCCTTTCGAAGACGGATTGTCTCTATTCGTTGCACTTCTTGTCGGGCGATGTCGAATCCAGGTTCCACAGCCGCACGGTTTTGTCCCAGCTGCCGGCCGCGACGCGTTTGCCGTCAGGCGAAACCGCGACGCACAGGACCTCGCCGGTGTGCTTGAGGTTCGCCCGCTCCTTGCCGGTTTCCAGGTCCCACAGCTTCACATCGCCGGGCCGATTCCAATCGCCGCCGCCGCTCATCAGCGTCTTGCCGTCGGGCATGAACGCGACGCTCCACACGTCGCCGGTATGGCCGGTCAGCGCCGTCTCCTTGCGCGAGGCGATATCCCAGACTTTCACGGTCCCATACCGCAAACTGGCGGCGACGGTCTTGCCGTCGGGCGAGACGGCGACGCATCGTACTTCGCCGAGCTTGGCGACATCAAAAGACATCTTCTCTTCGCGGGTCGCCGGGTCCCAGAGCCGTACCGTGCCGTCGGAGCCGGCGGAGGCGAGCGTCTTGCCGTCGGCGGAAAACGCGAGGCCGTTGACCCAGCTCTTGTGCCCGGTTAGCCGGCCGACTTCCGCCCCTTTGGCGACATTCCAAATCCGGATGATCGTATCAACGCCGCCCGATGCGACCGTCGCTCCGTCCGGCGAAAATGCCACCGTCTGCACTACGCCGCGATGGCCGGTCAGCGTCCGCAGCATCTTATGGGTCTCCACGTCCCAGAGACGCACGGTGGCGTCGAATCCGCCGGTCGCCAGCGTCCGGCCGTCGGGGGAGAAGGCGACGGCGGAGACGATGTCGGTGTGCCCCGTCAGCGTGGCCTTCCCCTTGCCGGCGTCCACGTCCCACAGCCGCACGGTCTTGTCGGCGCTCGCCGTGCCCAGGAGCTTGCCATCGGCGGAGAACGCGACGGCGCCGACCCAGCCGTCGTGGCCGGTTAGGGCTCGACTCTCCGGTTCGGCGGCGAAAGCCTCCAGGCCGAAGGATAGGACCAGCGCGACAAAGCCGATCAACTGGCGGCAGCGGGTGCAGGCGGCAGGCATAGGCAGGCGCCTCGGAAGGGTCAAAGAACAAAGGAAGCAGTGCAAATTAGTTCAGGGACAGGCAGACGCGACAACCGACGCCGTCGCCACGGCTGGCCGGCGCGCCCCTGTTGCGATAGGCGGCGCGGCAGTCCCCGGGGCTGCGGTACCACGACCCGCCACGCAGCACACGGGCATCGGTTTTTGTGATGTTTTCAGGGTCTTTTTTATCGCTTGTTTTGTAGTATTTATCATCGTAATAGTCCGCGCACCACTCCCCGGCGTTCCCCGTCATGTCGTACAACCCGAACGGGTTCGGGCGGAACTTCGCCACCGGTGAGGTGAAGACGTATCCATCGTCAATGTCCCCGGACGGCAAATTGGGGAATTGCTTCTTGAAGGTCCGATCCGCGACGTTTGCCGAGCCGTCCAGGCTCTCCGCCTTGTCCCCCGTGAAGTTGCGCGTCGTCGTGCCGGCCCGGCACGCGTACTCCCATTGCGCCTCCGTCGGCAGTACGATCCGCCGCTTCGTCGCCCCGCTCGCCCACTTGCAGAGCTCGGTTGCATCGTTCCAGGATACGTTCACCACCGGATGGTTGTCCCCCTGAGTGAACCCCGGGTCCCGCCAGGTATACTCCGGGTCGTACTTGAAGTCCTTGCCGTCGTAACCCGAGCCTCCCTTGCCGTCAGTCTCCGCCTCCGTCTGGTACTTCGCGGCTTCCACGAAGCGCGCGAACTGCATCTTCGTCACCAGGTACTTGCCGAGGTAGAAGTCCTTCGTGATCTCCACCTCGTGCTGCTGCTCACTGCCCTTCTCGAATGTTTCGCGATCCTTTTCGTCGGCGGGCGAGCCCATCGTGAACGTGCCCGCCGGGATGCGCACCAGTTTCATGCCAATGGAGTTCTCCACTTCCTTGCCCCA
>DATKHW010000454.1:0-2996 GCA_035546275.1 Gemmataceae bacterium | reverse complement strand
ATGCACACCATGCTGATCCGCCCGACGCGGGAGGAGCTGGCCGCGTTCGGCGAACCGGACGGCGTCATCTACAACGCCGGCGCGTTCCCGGCCAACCGGCGCACCGCGGGGATGACGTCCAAGACCAGCGTCGATCTGTCGCTCGAATCGCGCGAAATGGTCATCCTCGGCACCGAGTACGCCGGGGAAATGAAGAAGGGCGTCTTCACGTTTCTCAACTATTTCGGCCCGAAACGCGGCATTCTGTCGATGCACTGCTCGGCGACGGCGGATCGCCAGACGGACCAATCGTCGCTGATGTTCGGCCTGTCCGGCACCGGCAAGACGACCCTGTCGGCCGACCCCAAGCGCCTCCTCATCGGGGACGACGAGCACTGCTGGAGCGACGCCGGCGTCTTCAATATCGAGGGCGGCTGCTACGCCAAGGCCGTCGATCTCACGCCGGAATCGGAGCCGGAGATCTTTCAAGCCCTGCGCTTCGGGGCGGTCCTGGAAAACGTGGTGTACGAGCAGGCGACCCATCGCGTGGACTTCCACGACACCAGCATCACGCAGAACACGCGCGGGGCCTACCCTATCGAGTTCATCCGCAACGCCAAGATTCCCTGCGTCGCCGGCCATCCGCGCGACGTCATCTTTCTGACCTGCGACGCCTTCGGCGTGCTGCCGCCGGTGAGCAAGCTGTCGCCGGCCCAGGCGATGTACCACTTCATCAGCGGTTACACGGCCAAGGTGGCGGGCACGGAAATGGGCGTGAGCGAGCCGCAGGCGACCTTCTCGCCTTGCTTCGGCGGGCCGTTCCTGGTGTGGCACCCAATGAAGTACGCCGGCCTGCTGGCCGAGAAGATGCGGCGCCATCGCTCCAACGTCTGGCTGGTCAACACGGGCTGGAGCGGCGGCGGCCACGGCGTCGGCAAGCGCATGAAGCTGGCCGTGACGCGGGCCATCATCGACGGCATCCACTCCGGCGCAGCGGCCGCGGCCAAAACGGCGCTCGATCCCGTCTTCGGCGTCGGCGTGGTCGCCGAGTGTCCGGGAGTCCCGCCCGAGGTCCTCATGCCGCGGGACGCCTGGGCGGACAAGACGGCCTATGACGCCGCCGCGCGCAAATTGGCTGGCCTGTTCCGCGACAACTTTCGCCAGCACGAGGATCGGGCGGCGGCGGAGGTCAAGGAAGCAGGTCCGCGGGTATGAGGCGGTGGATGCAGCCATTGAAATGCAGTGTGAGCGAGGAGCCCGTTCAGGAGGACGCACCATGGCCGACGTGAAGAAGTTCGTGGGATTCCTTTACGTGGACAAGACAGGCGGGCAGTGGATCGTGCGCGACCCCGAGGGGAAGCTCTGGAGCTTGCCGATGACGGACAATCCCTGGGAGGAGCGCCAGCCGTTTACTCCCAGCGACGAGACGGAGCTGGAGGCCGTGCCCGGCCACTACAAGCAAATGCTCGGCCTGCCGTTTTAATAGAAAGTGGACGCCAAATGACCGCTGAACATGTTCGGCTCGACGAAGCGCGCCAGCACAAAGCCCCCTGGAAAAAGTGGGGCCCCTATCTCAGCGAGCGCCAGTGGGGCACCGTCCGCGAGGACTACAGCGAGGGCGGCGACGCCTGGAACTACTTCAGCCACGACCAGGCCCGGTCGCGCGCTTACCGCTGGGGCGAGGACGGCCTGGCCGGCGTCTCCGACGATCAGCAGCGATTGTGTTTCGCGCTGGCCCTGTGGAACGGAAAAGACCCCATCCTCAAGGAACGCCTGTTCGGCCTGACCAACAGCGAGAGCAACCACGGCGAGGACGTCAAGGAGTACTACTTCTACCTCGACAGCACGCCGACCCACTCGTACATGAGGTACCTCTACAAGTATACGCAATCGGCGTACCCCTACAGCGACCTCGTCGAGACCAGCCGCAGCCGCAGCCGCACCGAGTTCGAGTATGAACTGCTCGACACGGGCGTTTTCGACCAGGACCGCTATTTCGACGTGTTCGTGGAGTACGCCAAGGCGTCGCCGGAGGACCTGCTCATTCAGATCAGCGTCTGCAACCGTGGGCCGGAGGCCGCCCATGTCCACATCCTGCCGACGCTCTGGTTCCGCAATGAATGGTCCTGGGCCGGAAACGCCGACCGGCCGACCCTGCAGCAGGTTGGCGCCGGCCCGCCGGGCGGCGTCGTCCAGGCGGTCCATCCCCTGCTCGGCGAGCGCTGGCTCTACTGCGACGGCGACGCGACCCTGCTCTTCACCGAGAACGAAACCAACACCCAGCGCATCTTCGGTGCGCCCAACCGGACGCCGTACGTCAAGGACGGCATCAACGACTGCGTCGTCCACGGCCGGCAGGAGGCGGTGAATCCGGAGAAAAAAGGCACCAAGGCGGCGGCGCATTATCGCTTGACCGTGCCGCCCGGCGACAGCCAGGTCGTTCGGCTGCGCCTCAGCACCACGGCGCCGGCGGAATTCGCTCGGGCCAACGGCCGCGCGGGCGGCCCGTTCGGTGGGTTCGACGACGTGATCCAGTCCCGGCGCATCGAGGCCGACGACTTCTACGCCTCGGTCATTCCGGCGTCGCTGGGCGCCGACGCTGCCAACGTCATGCGCCAGGCTCTGGCCGGCATGTTGTGGTCCAAGCAGTTCTACCACTACGACGTGGACAAGTGGCTGGAGGAGCGCGGCTCCGACCCGTTCAAGGAGACGCGCAAGCAGGCGCCGCGGAATGACCACTGGCACCACATGTACAACGGCGACATCATCTCCATGCCGGACAAGTGGGAGTACCCTTGGTACGCGGCCTGGGATCTCGCCTTCCATGTGATCGCTCTCACCCTCGTGGATGTGGACTTCGGCAAAGAGCAATTGCGGTTGATGCTGCGCGAACGCTACTTGCACCCCAACGGCCAAATGCCGGCCTACGAGTGGAACTTCGGCGACGTCAACCCGCCGGTCCACGCCTGGTCCACGATATTCACCTACCATCTGGAAAAGGCGAAAAGGGGAGAAGG
>DATKHW010000453.1:0-5487 GCA_035546275.1 Gemmataceae bacterium | reverse complement strand
GGCTCCGCATCATTTTTTCTGAATCGCGAAAGGGAGGCTTTCCCGCGTCGGCCTGATGACGGATAATCATCCCCAACCCCCCGCGGCCTTGCGTTCCGCGGCCGCCGCGACCCACCGCAGGCAGGAGATCCGACATGTGTTTGTTGCGGGGATTATTTGGACGCGCCGCCGCCGCGGCGGCCCTGGCGCTCATTGGCGTTTTGGCTTGCCGCGGAGGCGCAGCAGCACCGGATGCGGAAGACCTGCGGCGCGGCCTGGTGACGGTGTTTCAGGATGAACTCACGCCGCCGACGGAGGTTGTGCGGCTGGAGCCGACTATCGCCCTTGCGCTGCAGGCGGGCGAGTCGGCCCATCCCGCTCTGACGCCGGGCGGCACGGCGGCATGGACGGGATACATCAATGTCCTGCGTGGCGGCACGTATCGGTTTTCGCTGAATCTGCGCGGCAAGTTTCGACTGACCCTGGACGGCAAGGAAGCAGCGGCAGGTGCGGTGGAGGCGGACAAGCCCCAGTTGATTGAGGGGCCGGAGCTGCGGCTCGATTCGGGGGTGCATCGGTTGTCGGCCGAATACACGCGTCCCATTGGTGCCGCCCGAGTCGAGGTATCCTGGAAGGGGCCGGGCTTTCGCACGGAGCCCTTGCCCTATGAAGCTCTCGGATATCTGCCGAAGGAGGCGCCGGCGCGGCTCGCCGTCCAGGCGAAGATCGATCAGGGTCGTTTCCTGGCCGAGGAGCATTCCTGCGTGAAATGTCACGGCGCCGATGTCAACAGAATGGCCAAGACGCTGACCTTCCGGCCCGGACCCGATCTGTCGAAAATTGGCGGCCGGGTACGTGCAGGCTGGATCGAAGCCTGGCTCCAAGACCCAAACAAGATTCGACCCGGGGCGGCCATGCCCGCTCTGTTCGCCGCCGACGCCGACGGCAGCGTCGAGCGCTACGCCGTCGCCCATTATCTGGCGTCGCTCGGCGGACCCGTGGCCGAGAATCCCAAGCCGCCGAGCAAGAAGGACGCGGCCCAAAGCGCGGCTCGCGGCGAACAGCTCTTCAGTACGATCGGATGCGCAGCCTGCCACAGCGACGAAAAGAAAGACAAGGGAGATGCAAAGAAGGAAATCGGCCTGCCGTTTATCGTCGCCCAAGCGGCGCATTTCTCGCTGACCGGCTTGGCGTCCAAAACGACGCCGGAAAAGTTGGCGGAGTACCTCCAAAATCCGCTGGCGACGGACCCTAGCGGCCGTATGCCGCACATGGCTCTGACGCAGGCGGAGGCGGCAGACCTGGCGCATTATCTTTGCCAGTCGGAAGACCGAGGCGCGCAGCCGGAATTGCCGGACGCGCCGGCCGCGGAAGCGCTGCTCGCAGCACTAAAGCGCGCAGGGGCCGCTGCAGCGGAAGTGGCCGCGCTGGAAAAGGCGCCGGCGGCCGCACAAGCGGACGACCTCGGCAAACGCCTGGTCGTGGTTAAGGGCTGCGTCAACTGTCACACCATCGCACCCGGCGGTAAACCGATCGCCGTGGCGACGGCGTTCACGGATTTGCCAAATCTTGGGCGGAATTCGTCCATCGGCTGCCTCGCGGACCAAGCGAGTAAGCGCGGTAAGGCGCCGGCCTTCGCCTTTGGCGACGCCGACCGCGAGGCGTTGCGAGCCTTTATCGACGACGGCCTCGTTGGAGCAGGGACGCCCGCGCCGGCGTTTGCGGCCCGCGAAACGATAAGGCAGATGAATTGTCTCGCCTGTCATAACCGGGACGGCGAGGGCGGCCTATCCACTGACGCAGTCGCACAGCTGCGGAAATTCGCCAACGCCGAGAACGCCGAGGCCGTCGCTCCGCCGACGCTTACCGGCGTGGCCCGCAAGCTGCGCACGCCGTGGATGAAGCAAGTGCTGACCACCGGGGCCCGCGCTCGCCCGTGGATGTCTCTGCGAATGCCGCAATTCGGCGAGGCCAACGTCGGTCGAATGCCGGAGAAGCTGGCGGCCCTCGAGGGAACCGAGCCGGAGGACGATGCTCAAAAGACGCCGCTGTCGGCCGCCAAGATCGAGGCGGGCCGCACGCTCATCGGCAAGAACGCTTTCGGCTGCATCTCGTGCCATGACCTGGCCGGCATCGCCAACACCGGCACGCGCGGCCCGGACCTGGTGGGCATGAATCAGCGCGTCCGCTACGATTGGTATCTGCGTTGGATGGAACAACCGCAGCGAATGCAGCCCGGCACCAGGATGCCGCAGGTTTTCCTCGACGGCAAGTCGCTCGTTCCGGGCGTGCTGAACGGCGACGCCCCGGCCCAGGCCGACGCCGTCTGGGGCTATTTGTCCTTAGGACCGGGTCTGCCTTTGCCTGACGGGATGCCGGCCGGCTTCGCGAAGGGCATGATCCTGAGGGTGCAGGACAAGCCGATGCTGCTGCGGACCTTTATGCCCGAGGCTGGTTCGCGGGCCGTCGCGATCGGCTTCCCCAGCGGCGTGTCCGCGGTGTTCGACGCCCATACCTGTCGACTGGCATACGCCTGGACCGGTCGGTTCCTCGACGCCGCCCCGGTGTGGGACGGTCGCGGCGGCAACCCGGCCAAGGTGCTGGGGCCGCACATCTGGAACGCCCCGGCCGGCTGTCCGGCGGCCGCGACGCCGTCCGACGCACCGCCCGATTTCGCAGCCCGGGCCAAGGACCCGGCTTTCGGCGGCGCCTTGCCCGAGGGCAACTTGTTCGACGGCGCGCCGCTGCTCCATTTCGACGGGTACGGGCTGGACAACACAGGCGTGCCGACGTTTCATTATCATTTACAGGCCGGAACCGAGGCCCGGCTGGATGTGCATGAACGCATCGAGCCGCTGCGCAACGGAGCGGCCGCCGGCGTGGCCCGGCGGTTTTCGCTGCAAGTCCCGCCGCAGCAGAATGCCTGGCTGCTGGCCGGAGAGTGCAGCGGCGAACCGCAATTGCTCGACGCCAAGGGGACGGCGGCGCCGCTTGACCTGAAATCCAGCCCGGCGGAGGTTGCGGCGGCAGGCAAGGCGCTGGTGCTGCCGCAAGACGCCGACCACGTCGTCGTGCTGACGCTGGCCGCGGCGCCGCAAGGGAGCCTATGGCGCTTGCAGAAGGGCGGCGCCGGATGGCAAGCGCTGGTCCGCGTTCCTTCCAGTGCGGCGGACGGCAAAGCGGTGATCGATCTTAATGTTTGGGCGCCGTACCGCAACGACCTGAACCTCATCAAGGACTTGCTTTCGGGGCGCTAGGCCGCCGCGAACGCTGCCATGAGCAAAGACGATCCAGTGTGTGCGATTTGCGGCGAACCGGCCGTCGCAGCCTGCGAAAAGTGCGGCAGCTGGTACTGCACCAACCATCGCGGCGTGGAGGTCCTTCCCGACGAACCATTCGAGGCCGGAGAAGAGAAACCGCGCATCTGCTGGAACTGCCGTCTCAGCGGCGGGGCCAAAACGGTGCTCTTCTGGACCATAATAACTGCAGTCTGCTTTGTGGCGCTGATTTATTTCTATTCGCTGTGGCATTAGGTGGAAATGCGACGTCGGCCGCTGCCCTCAATCGAGATCGCAATGAAACAGATTCTGCTGTCCATGTCGGCTGTCTTTGCGGCCGCCGGCGCCGTTCGGGCCGCCGAGCCGACCTACGTTAAGAAAGACACCCGCGTCGCCACCATCGTCGCCAGTCTCCAGGCGGCCGGCCTGCCGACGCTGGAAGGCGAGTGGCGTTATATCGGCCCCTTCGACAACCAGGGAATCGACGCGGTCGCGCCGCCGGAAAAGGAGATCGAGCTGGCAAAAACTTATACCGGCAAGGACAGCCAGACAGTCGCCTGGCAGAAATTCAAGACTTTTCCGCTCGGCGCCATCGTTAACCTCAAGTTATTCAAGCAATCCGACGACTGCGTCATTTATCTCTACCACGAAATCGTCGTCGATCAGGCTGTGACGCTGCCGGTCTCGCTAGGCAGCGACGATTTCATCAAGGTCTGGCTCAACGGCGAGGTCGTCGGCGCGGACGACGCAGCGCGACCGGCGGAACACGACCAGGACCAGGCGACGCTCAAGCTGAAGCCGGGCAAGAACCAGCTCCTTATCAAGGTCGGCAACATCGCCGGCGACTGGGCTGTCTACGTCGCCCCCGAATTGCCGCCGTCGTGGCCGGCCAAGGTCCGCGACCAGCTGGCGAAGGACTTCCCGACGCCAGCCGCTGCGGCCAATCCGGCCGCCAATAGCGCCGAGAACGCTTTCTATCGCATGGTCACATTGCCGGTCCCAACGGATTGCATCATGGAGGTCGGGGGCCTCGCCTTCCGGCCTGACGGCAAGCTCCTGGCCTGCACCCGGCGCGGCGAGGTTTGGCTAATCGAACATCCTGAGTCGGAAGACGCCGATAAGATGAAATTCAAATTATTCGCCAGCGGCTTGCACGAGGCGCTAGGTCTGTGCGTGGACGGCAAGGACGTTTACGTAGTGCAACGGCCGGAGCTGACCAAGCTGGTAGACGCGGACGGCGACGACGTGGCCGACGAATACCAGACGGTCTGCGACAAGTGGGGCGTGTCCGGCGACTACCACGAATTCGCTTTCGGCCCCGCCCGCGACAAGGACGGCAACTTTTTTGTGACCCTCAACGTCGGCTTTGCCGGCGGTCACCAATCGAAAGCACCATGGCGCGGCTGGTGCGTCAAGATCACCTCCAAGGGGGATCTCATTCCCTGGGCCACGGGTCTGCGCTCGCCCAACGGGATTAACTTCAGCCCCGACGGCGATCTGTTTTATGTAGACAACCAGGGCGAATGGGTGGCGACCTGTGCGATGCACGAAGTCCGGCAAGGCGAGTTTTACGGCCATCCGGCGGGCCTGCGCTGGGTGAAGCAATCGCCGTTCGCCGCCACGCTGAAGGAGTCCGTGCCCAGCGGGATGCAATACGATGGTCAGGCCGGCCAAAACGGCGTCTCCGGAATGCCCGCATTGACGCCGCCGTGCATCTGGTTCCCCTATGGCCGCATGGGCCAGTCGGCCAGCGAGCCGCGCTGGGACACTTCGGCTGGCAAATTCGGTCCGTTCGCCGGTCAGTGCTTCGTCGGCGACCAGATGAAGGCCACCGTCATGCGCGTTTATCTGCAGAAGGTCGGCGGCCGCTGGCAAGGCGCTTGCTTCCCCTTCCGAAGCGGTTTCGAGTGCGGCGTCAATCGGCTTGTTTTTGGACCGGACGGGAGCCTGTACGTCGGCATGACCAACCGCGGCTGGGGTTCGCTGGGCGGCAAACCGTATGGCTTGCAACGGCTGGTCTGGACCGGGGTCGTGCCATTTGAGATGCACGAAATGCGGCTAACCAAGGACGGCTTCGACGTGACCTTCACCAAGCCGCTCGATCCGGCGACCGCAGAGAAATTGGAGAGCTACAGCCTGAAATCGTTCACGCACTATTACTGGGGGACCTATGGTTCGCCGGAGGTGGATCAGAAAGCGGAGCAGATTCAGGCGGTGACAGTGTCGGCGG
>DATKHW010000452.1:0-6027 GCA_035546275.1 Gemmataceae bacterium | reverse complement strand
GACTTGCATGCCGCCGTCGGCCGCGTATTTCTCGGCGAAGCGGACGTTGAATTCGTCATCGACCTCGAAGCCGGCGAAGTCCAGGTTCTTCTCCAGCAGCTTGCGTTCGCCGGTCGTCAGATCGACGCGGTAGAGGTCGTGGAAGCGCGGGTCGCGGTCGTTGATCCCGACCACCAACTCCTTCGGGAACTTCGGGCTGCGTTCGATCAGCTCCGCGCGGATTTTTTGCAACGGCGTCAGGTCCATGACCGCGTCGGATTTGAGATCGACGCAGTAGACGTGGAAGTCCTCGTCGCCGTCGTGGTCCTGGGTGTAGAGCAGATGGTCGCTGGTGTAGGCCCAGGAGAAGCCCGGGATGGGGCGCGTCTTGTCGTGGGTGACGACCTTGGCGCCGGCGATGTCGTCCGTCGGCGCGACCCAGATGTTCAGGACGCCTTCAAACGGGGCGAGCCAGGCGAGGCGCTTGCCGTCGGGGCTGATCTGCGGCGATCGCACGTCCGGGTTGCCGAAGAAGACCGTGCGCGGGATGAGTCCGGTCTTGTCGCCGGTCGGCTTGGGATCGGCCGCGAAGGCCGCCGTCGCCGAGAGGAACAGGGCCGCCAGGGCGGCGACGCGGAGCGCGAAACGGGTGTGAATCATGTCGGATCCTCCGAGGCGACGGTGCGGCCGTCGTCGCCATGCGGGGTGAAGAGCGCGCGCCGCCCCGCGGATGCAAAATAACCCAGAACTCGACCAGGAACCAAAAGGGCGGGACGAAAGACGCCCCGCCCTGAAATCGGCGCAACTGCTTTAGCGGAAGCGGAGAGGGCGGGACTCTCCCAATCTCGAATAAACCCGGGCACACAACTCTGAAGTGCGGGAAGGAGTCACGCATCCTGCCCGCGGCTGTCTGTCCGCCAGGCCTTGTCCTTGCATTATAGGCCTGGTGCACCGAATGTGCATCAGCCTTGCGATCACTGCGCCGGCCGGTAGCACGCCGTCCGGCCGGCCTGGACGCGCTCAAAGCCGTCGTCCAGGTTAAACGTCGTCTCGGCTGCGCCCAAGAAGAGCCGGCCGTCGGGCCGCAACAGCCTGCGGACCTTGCCCAGGATGGCCTTCTTGGTCGCCTCGTCAAAGTAAATCAGCACGTTGCGCAGCAGGATCACGTCCTGCGGCGGCAGCGCCGGCCACGGGTCGATCAGGTTGGCCCGGCGGAACTCGACCATGCGGCGCACCTCGTCCTTGATCCGCCACTCCGCGCCGTGCTTTTGGAAGTATTTCACCAGCAGCCGAGCCGGCAGGCCGCGGTTGATCTCCATCTGGCTGTAGCGGCCCTGCCGCGCCCGCTCCAGACTGTCCGGCGACAGGTCGGCGGCCAGGATGCGCACGGCCCAGCCGGTCAGAGCCGGGAAGTGTTCGCGGATCAGCATGGCCACGCTGTACGGCTCCTGGCCGGTGGAGCAGGCGGCGCACCAGATGTTCAACCGCCGTTCGGCCGCCCGGGCCCGCATCAGTTCCGGCAGCACTTCGGTCCGCAGATGCTCGAACGGGTGCAGATCGCGGAAAAAAGAGGTCTCGTTAATCGTCATCGACTCCACGACTTTCTCGTGCAGCCCATCGGCGGCGCCGGCCCGCAGGTGCGTCACCAGCGCGTCCAGCGAGCTAAAGCCTTCCCGCCGGGCCAGCGAACCGAGCCGCGCCTCGAACAGATAGGCCTTCCCGTCCAGGACGATGGCGGAGCGCTGGCGCACCAGGACGCACAGGTACTGCAGGTCCGCCGCATTCAGGGACATGATCTCTCCCTTGACGTGAATATCCTTGCCGGCCTCCGCGGCGAAGCTCATCCCGGCGACGACAGGGAACGGCCGCGCCGCGCCCGGCGGACCACTTCGGCGCCGAGCTGCGGCAAGGGCAGCACCTGCTCGGCCAGACCGGCCCGCGCCACGGCGCCGGGCATGCCCCACACCACGCTCGTCTCCTCGTCCTGCACCAGCACCTGGCCGCCGGACTCGCGGATGCGGGCGCAGCCGAGGGCGCCGTCGCGGCCCATGCCGGTCAGCACCACGGCCAGCAGCCCAGGGCCGTAGACTGCGGCGGCGGAGCGGAACAGCACGTCGGCGGACGGCCGGCAGGAGTTCTCCGGCGGCCCCTGATGCAGCCGCAGCCGCACGCCGTCCGGGGCGGCGACCGTTTCCATGTGCCGATCGCCCGGCGCCACGTAGACGCGGCCGGCTTGCACGAGCGCGTCGGCCGTTCCTTCGCAGACGGGCAGCGACAGTTGCGACCCCAACCGTTGCGTCACCAGCCCGGTGAAATGGGACAGGACGTGCTGCACGATCAGGACGGGAAGGGGAAAGGGCGCCGGCAGCGCGGCCAGGAGGGCGGCCACCGCCTGCGGCCCGCCCGTGGAGGCCCCGATCACCACGGCCTCCACGCGCTTCACGCCGCCCCACGACGGTCGGGCGGGGCCGGCGGCGGGGTCCGGCAGCACCCGGTCCACGCCCAGCGCCCGGGCGAGGGCCGCCTTGATACGCGGCGCCACGTCCTCGCGAAGCCGCCGCATTGCCGCCTCGGTTTCCTGCTGTTTGCGCGCCAGCAGGTCGGGGCCGGAATGCCCCGAACTCGGCGGCGGCCCCGAAAACAGGACCACCGGCAGCAGCGGATTGGCGCCGCGAAGGGCTGCCAGCGCGTCGCCGTCCTCCGGCGGCAAGCCCGCGTCGAGCAGAAGCACGTCGGGCCGGACCTGGGCCGCCTTGGCCAACGCGAGCTGGGCATCGGCGGCCGTGCCGGCCACCTCCAGCGCGGGATCGGCCGCCAGGACGCTGGCCGTCATGCGGCGGGCCGCCGCGCAGGCTTGCACTAGGAGTATTCGGATCTTCATCTCGAGTTACGCCGGTCTCGGCAGGGACGCCGCCAGCGCCTCGCGGCTCGGCGGCTTGGCCAGGAACGCATCGGCGCCTGCCTGGCGCGCGGCCGCCGCATAGGCCTGATCCTCCTCGGCCGTCACTATGACCAGCCGCACGCCTTCACAGCTGGCCGTCGCCCGCACCGCCCGGACGAATGTCAGGCCGTCCATGTCCGGCATGTGCCAGTCCACCAGCACCACGTCCGGCCGGCCCAGCTCCTGCAAGCGCTGCAGCCCCTCGGCGCCGCCGGCGGCCTCGGCCGTCTCGCAGCCGATCTCCGTCAGCAGATGCCGCAGGATCATCCGCATCCCGCGCGAATCATCGACCACCAAGGCGCGCATGCGCGTTTCCTCCATTGCCGTACCTTGTTAGTAGCTGACGCCCAGCAAATCGAGCTTTTCCAGCAACGCCTCCCGCGTGAACGGTTTCATGAGGTATTCGCTGGCGCCCGCCTCGAGGGCCTCGGCCACCCGGTGCGTCTCGTTCTCGGTCGTAATCATCAGCAGCCGCAAGCCCGCGCAGGCGGGGACGGCCCGGACGGCGCGGATGAAGCTCAGGCCGTCCATCTCCGGCATGTTCCAGTCCACCAGGACCAGGTCCGGCGCGGCGAGCCGCAGCTGCTCCATCCCCTGGCGGCCGTCGCCGGCCTCGACGACCTCGAAACCGCACGGGGCGAGGAAGCGCCGCAGGATGCCTCTCATGACTCGCGAATCGTCGATCACCAAGGCGCGCATGCGCGTCGTCTCCTCAGGGAAGGGGTCCGCCGCCGCTCTCAACCACGGGCGCCGACCAGGGCACGGCCGTTAGCGTGGTTCCGCTCGCGCCGGGCCGCCGCGGCGTGGGCGGACGACGGAGAAACAGGACCGTCCGTGCCGAGTCCGCAGCGGTAGCGGCCGACCAGCGCCTGCAGCTCGGCCGCCATCCGCGCCAGGTCCTCCGCCGCCTGCTGGCCGTCGCCGGCGCTCTGCGCCGTCTGCTGGGCCGCCTCGGCGACGCCGGTGATGTTCTGGGCGATTTCCGCCGTCGCCTTGGCCGCCTCCGTCACGTTGCGGCTGATCTCCGTCGTCGTGGCCGTCTGCTCCTCCACGGCGCTAGCGATCACGTTAGAGATGTCGTCCACCTGGCCGATCACGTGGCTGATCTGCGCGATCGCCGTCAGCGTGTCGCGGGTGTCGGCCTGGATGGCCTCGATCTTGCGGCCGATGTCCTCGGTCGCCCGCGCCGTCTCTTTGGCCAGCTCCTTGACCTCGTTGGCCACCACCGCGAAGCCCTGACCGGCTTCGCCAGCCCGCGCCGCCTCGATCGTTGCATTCAGCGCCAGCAGCTTCGTTTGCTCCGCGATCGACGTCACCACCTTGACCACCTTGCCCACGTCCGTGCTGCTGTCGCCCAGGCGCGCCATGGCGGCGTTGGCCGCTTGCAGGCCCTGCACGGCGACGGCGGCGACCTGGGCCGCCTCATGGGCGTTGCGAGCGATCTCCTTGATCGAGGCGCTCATTTCGCCCACGCTCGTGGAGGCCGTCTCGACGTTGCGGCTCACCTGTTCGGCGGCGGCTGACACCACGTTGGCCTGGGCCGACGTCTCCTCGGCGGCCACGCTCAGCCGGCCGCTCACCGCCGTCAGGCCGCCCGAAGCCTCGGTCAGCGCCCGGGCATTGCGGTCGATGGGCGTGACGGCGGCGTCCATGGCTTCGGCGGCGCTGTTGAAGGCCGTCTGAATGCGGGCGTGGTCGCCCTTGAAGTCGCCCTCGACGCGAGCGCGGAGGTCGCCGGACGCCAGCCGCAGCAGCGCCGCCGCCGCCGCGTCGATGGGCGTCAGCACCGCGTCCAGCGTGGCGTTGATCCCGGCGATCAGGTCGCGGTAGGCTCCGCGGAATTCGGCCGCGTCGCCGCGCCGGTCCAGGCGGCCGTCGCGGGACGAGGCCGTCAGCCGCGTCGTTTCCGCGACCAGCGCCCGGACCGTGCGCTGCAATTCCTGGAACGCCTGGCTCAGCACGTCCTTGTCGCCCTGGCTTTCCAGCTGGAAATCGAGGTCGCCCTGACTCAGCGCCCGCGCCGCGTCCGCCGCCCGGTTGAGGTAAGCGATCGACCCCTGGAAGGCCGTTCCCAGCGCGCCGATTTCGTCGTGCGCCCGGCAGTCGATGGTCTGGGCCGCGTCGCCGGCCGCCAAGGCGGTCGCGGCCCGGCCCATGCCGCGCAACGGCCGGAAGATCAGCCGCTCCATCAAAAACGCCACGACGCCCAGCAGGCCGATCAGGCCCAGGCCGATGCCGCCCGCCACCCACCGCGCGCCGCCTTCGGCCGTCGCCAGGGGTCGGGCCACCGGAATCGCCACCTCCAGGGCGCCGCGCACATCGCCCAGCTTCCAGTCGCGCTTGGTGCTCTCGGGGTGCGAGTTGTGACAGGTCACGCACGACTCCGAGGACATCACGTCCGCCACGGCGAAGCGCACCGTCGGGACGCCGGCGACGTCCTCGCGCCGCCAGAATTCGCCCTTGGCGTTCGCCTCCAGATGGCGCAGCGCTTCCTGCTCAAAATCGTCCTTGACGCCGCCGTCCTTGCGGTTGAGGAAGGGGAAGCGGCTGTAAAGGCGGATGGTGTAGCCCTCGCCCTTGCCGCTGAGCGTGTCGCTCAGCTCGTGGACCATCGTGGCCGGCAGCGGCACCGTGTTGGGCTTGGATGCGTAGTCCGGCGCCGCCTCCATGCCCTGCTTGCGACAGACGGCGACGACGTGCTCGGAGTAGTAGCCGCGGACCTCTTCTATCTGGGTGGTGAGGCGGCGGGCCTCTTCGGCTGCGGACTGCACCGCCTGATCGCCGGCCGAGCGCGTCATGTACCAGTAGACCGCGGCCGCCAGCGCCGCGGTGCAGACTGTAATGGACGCCAGCATCTTGAAACGCACGCTCACGTTGCGCATTGTTCCACTCCCCTCTATCCCCAAGACTCGCTCGTAGGGTGGGTCGAGCGTCAGCGAAACCCACCGGCGCCGACTCTCTCCCTCTCGGTGGGTCTCGCTGACGCTCGATCCACCCTACGACTCCCGTTTTCCCCAAGGCTCCCTCGGAGCCGCTCTTAAGGTCTGTCCCATAAGCCCTTCGCCCCCGTACTCGGGGGAGAGGGGTGAGGGGGCATGGTTCCTGGG
>DATKHW010000451.1:0-3756 GCA_035546275.1 Gemmataceae bacterium | reverse complement strand
CGAATACGCTCTCAATTGAGTGGACTATATTCTTGGATGATGCGGCACCCAGCAGGGGGGCCATTCATTTGGGCAGCGCCACCGCCATTAACCGAACAGTAGCGCGCGCGAGCGGCGACTGACAAGCGGCAGCACCCCCCGGAACCACTGATCCGTCAGATCCTCTGTCACGCCGGGCGGCCCATCGGAGTAGCCCCGCGGGTGCCCGCCTCCCGCGCTCGACCGCACCCGCCCGGCGTGGTACGATCGACCGATAGACTTGGAGGACCACGCCATGAGCGCCTCGCCGACCGATGCTGCCGCCCTTCCGCCGCCCGCCGCGCCTGCCCCCGTGATCCTGCCCGAATGCGAACCGAGCTACGACGACCTGGTGACGGAGGACCACCAGCCCGTGGAGAGCATTCTGTTCGAGAAGCTGTACCGCCTGCTGACGCAGCCGCTGTACGCCAACTGGCCCGGACCCGGCGAGGGACGGACCTTCATCGTGCTGGCCAACGTCGGCTGGTTCTACCAGGAAAAAACGCCGGCGGTCTGCCCCGACTGTCTGCTGAGCCTCGACGTGACTTACCCGCCGGATCTCCATGTCAAGCAGGGCCACTCGTACTACCAGTGGCGCATGGGCAAGCCGCCAGACGTGGTCATCGAAATGGTCTCCGACAAGCGCGGCGGCGAGGATTCGTTCAAGCGCGACCTCTATGCGCGCCAGGGCGTTCCTTATTACGCCATTTACGATCCCGACCATCATCTGTCGCAAGAGACGCTGCGAACCCTGGAATTGAGCGGCCGCATTTATCGTCCCGTCTCGCCTGGGCCGTGGCCGACCATCGGGCTGGGCCTGCGTCTGTGGCGGGGCGTGTTCGAGAAACACGAGGACGCCTGGCTGCGCTGGTGCGACGCCGACGGCGAGATCATCCCCACGGCCGAGGAACGGGCAGACCAGCTGGCCAAGAGCGCGGCCCAGCAGGCCGAGCGCGCCGAGCGAGCTGAGGACCGCGTCCGGCAGCTGGAAGAGGAAAACCGGCGGCTGAGGGGCGAACAACCGTCGGCTTAAGCGCATCTCACTCCTCCGCCACCACGGCCGCCGTCTTGAAGCGCACCTTCGCACCGTTCGCCTTGCCGTTGCGGTCGGCCGGGACCAGCGTCACCTGGACCGGCCCCGCCCCCAGCAGCGCCGCCGCCCGTTCTGTCACGTCCAGGTTCAGCACGCGCGGCGGACCCATCTCGCCCATGCCCATTCCCGCCTTCGCCGTCATCGGCACGATGAAGAACGTGCCGACGTAGTGCTCGTCGGTCAGCGGCGTGGCCGCGTCGGCGTCCGGCTTGTTGAGGAAGGCGTGCAGGCGCATGGCGGCGTCGGCCGGCGCCTGAAAACCCTCCACCGCCAGCCGGATCGTCCGCCGCGGCGGCGCCGGCGCCTTCGGCTGACGGTCCACGGCCAGCAGCGGCACACGGGCCCCGACCGTCACCGGCTTGCCCTCCAGCGTCCTCTCCTCCGGCGACTTGTCCGGCCCCAGCCGCACGCCCGCCGCCTGGTGCGGCTGGTACAGCACGTTCACCTTCATGAAGTCCACCACGTCGCCGGCCGTCACGCTGACCTCCTTGCCGTCGGGGCCGATGAAGTTGAACCACTGCGTCTGCCACGTCGAGCTGGACGGATTGGTGTGGCCGGGGATCAGCATCCATTCGGCCCATAAACGATCGACGTTGGCGTGATGCAGGAAGAACACCAGATCGCGGGCGGCGGCGTCGAAGCTGCCCATGTCGCCGCCGACCCAGTTATGAATGGCGTTGTGCGGGATCGACTCCAGGGCGCCCTGGAGATAGCCGGCCGACTGATCGTTGTCCGGCGGGCCGCCGTAGCTGCCGGTCAGGCCCGGCGCCGGCGAGTAGAAGTAGACGATGGCCTGGACCGCCTCGATCGTCTCCCGCCGGACAGCGCCGAACACGGCCGGGTCGTTCACGATCGACAGGCCCTTCTTCACGTCGCGGGCGGCGTGGAACAGCGGCGACTTCTCGTCGAAAAGCTCGTCGGGCAGGGTGGAGTGGAGCGTCCAGTCCCAGTACGGCAGGGCGAAGGAGTCGTCCTTGACCAGGCCGGAGAGAATGCTCTCGCAAAAGTAGAGATAGGCCCGGTGCCAGGGAAGGAAATACCACCCGAAATGTATCTGCATATGGTAGGCATCCTGGCCGTGCGGCCGATCGCCGGGGCCGTGGGAGCAGTGCAGCTCATGCTGGTTGGCCAGGGTGCACCAGGAGCGCGGGTCGTCTTTGGGCAGCTTCTTGAGCCGGTCGAAGGCGTCGATCAGACGTTCGCGCTCGGTTTTGTCGGCGAGGACCTCGAAGACGTTTTTGCGGACGCGCGTCGGGGCCGTGCGGGGGAAGCGGTAGGCCGGGGCCTGCGGCTCGGCGCCTTCCATCGGGACCATCGGCGGATCGCACCGGGACGGATCGTCGGCGCGGGCCGTGAGAGCGGCCAGGCCGCCGGCGGCGAGGCCGGCCCCGAGAAGGAAGTCACGGCGGCTGTTCCCGGCGCGCGGCGCGGCGCGGCCGTCGGATGAGAGAAGGGACATGCGGTTGCTCCTTGTTGCGGACGCGGAAGGGCGCCGCGGCGGCGGCGGATTGGGTATGAGGCTACCGCGGCGCGCGGGGCCGCGTCAAGGAGGTGGTGCGTGGAGAGACACCGGTGCGGGGTGCCGCTGACGCTGGCGATCACGGCTGGAACGGCGAAATCTCTCCCGTTGTGGCACGGACGGGAGACCGTGCCACAACGGATGATGGCTGAAGGGACCAAATAGCGATTCCCAACGGCTTTGCCGTTCTCGCCATGCCGCACGCGCTACTGTACAATAGTTCTCAACCCACGGGTGCGTTTACCCCTCCCTCGGTAGTCTGACCGTACCCGGCGAGGAAGGATGCCCCCGAGTGCAGCCTGACGAGAAGGACCGGCGTTGGTGTGTTTTCGATAATATAGCTGGGAAACCTCCATGGCCGTGAAAAAGCCTCCCCAAAAATTGGCAGAAGACCAGACCCAAGGGCAGCCTCCGCCTCGCGTTGTGGCACGGTCTCCTGACCGTGCCACTGGGCCCGACCGAAGGTCTCCCTGCCTCCCCCGCGACTCACCACATGATCGGCGTCAGCGGCACGTCCACGGCCTGGACGCCGTCCGACATATACCACGCCGCGGAAAAGAATCGCCAATGGTCCGGGCTGCGCACCAACCCCTTGCGACAGGGGTTGTCATGCAGGTAGTCGAGCTTCTGCCGCCAAAAACGTTCTCCCTGAATCGCTTCCGGGTGGCGACTCGGTTGCCAGAAGCGGCGCTCTCGGTCCGCGGTCGCCTGGTCGCGCAGCGTTTCCAGCAGGCACTTCGGACCATGGCGAGTGCAATGATCGCTGAGGCGTCGGCCCGTGTACTTGCGAAAATCGGCGAGGGTTCGCACCAGGCGCTCGGAATCCAGATCGGCGTCAAAGACGATCACGTGCATGTGCGTCGGCATGATGACGCAGGCGTTGATGCGAAGGCATTTTTCGTCGTGGCAGAAGGTAAGGCTGTCCGCGACGATCTGGCAACTCGCTTGAGAGACGAACACGGGCAGCCACTCGACGATCGAGTTGGTCAAGTAGCAGACGGCTGCTTCGGGGTGGATGCGGTAGCGTTCCATGGACAGAATTTTAGGCGATGGATCGGGTGAAAGAAAGACTGCGGTCGGGGGAGAAGGAAGACCTTCGGTCGGGCGGGGTGGCACGGTCAGGAGA
>DATKHW010000450.1:0-4909 GCA_035546275.1 Gemmataceae bacterium | reverse complement strand
CAGGGCGCGGATGCCGATGCTGTGGTGGGCGTTGACGAAGACGCCGACGCCGGCGTCGTGCCCGCCAATCACCTCCATGACCTTGGTGTATTGCTGCTGCGAGAAGCCGCGTCCGCCGAACTCTTTGGGCGCAGTCATGCCGAGGACGCCGAGCCGGGCGAGGCCGGCGACCACCTCCGCCGGTATCTCGGCGTTGCGGTCGATGGCAGTTGCATCAATGTGTTCATCGCAGTAGCGGCGAACTTCCACCACGGCGCGGGCCGTCTCCTCTTCCTGCTCCCGCTTCAGCGTCGGGTAGGGGAAAAGCAGCGGGGCGTTGAACCGGCCGAAAAACAGACTCTTGGCGAAACCGAGCGTCTGCGGCCCGGAAAAGAGCAGTTCTTCGGCTTGTTTACGCTGCTGTTCGATTTGCGCGGCGGTGAGGGCCATGGCACGGGCCTCGCTTGGCATGAGCGAAAAAAGGACGACGGCGCCGTCACGGGCGCCGCGCCTGCTCTGCTTGTATTGTACCCGCGCCGTTCGTGGCGGGGACATGTGGAATTGCATCGGTCGGAAGCTGCGAGCAGCGACTCGGCCTCAATGGGGCCCCCCCATTGACCTTGTCCCCGCGTGGTACAATATCATTCGCCCATGTCGGGAGACTCGCCGAGTGGATGCCGCGCCGCCGCTCATCGAACTGGACCGCCTGTCGCGTTGGTACGGCAGTCAGCCTGCCCTCCGCGACGTGACCGTCCGCCTGCCGCCGGGGCGCATCGGCCTGCTCGGACCCAATGGCGCCGGCAAATCGACGCTTCTCAAGATCCTACTCGGACTGCTACCGCCGTCGTCAGGAAGCGGTCGCATTCTCGGGCTTGACCTCGGCCGCTCCGGCGTCGAGCTGCGCCGAGCCGTCGGCTACATGCCGGAAGCCGACGCCCTCGTTCCCGGCCTGCGCGGCGCCGAATACGTCGCCCTAGCCGGCGAGCTGTATGGAATGCCGCCGCGGGAAGCCCGCCGCCGTGCTCACGAGGTGCTTACGTACCTGGAGCTGGAGGACGCTCGCTATCGCCGGCTGGAGGAATACTCCACCGGCATGAAGCAGCGGCTCAAGCTGGCCCAGGCGCTGGTCCACGATCCGCCTGTGCTGCTGCTCGACGAGCCGACCAGCGGCCTCGATCCGTCGGGCCGCGACGCTATGCTTCGGCTGCTGCTCACGCTGGGCCGCGAACACGGCAAATCCGTTCTTCTGTCCACCCATCTGCTCGGCGACGTCGAGCGTGTTTGCGAAACGGTCCTGATTGTGCACCAAGGCCGTGTGCTGCTGTACGGCGGCGTGGACGAGGTTCGTGCCCGCCGGCAAGATCGTTACCGCTTGCAAATTCAGGGCGACGAGGAGACGTTTCACGACTCGCTCCGCCTTGAAGGCGTGCGCATCCTCCACCACAATGGACGGGGCGAGCTGCGCGTGGCCGTGCCGGCTGGATGGCAGACGGGTTCGTTTTTCGCCTTGGCGCAGCGAAGCGGCGTCCTGCTCCGCGGCCTCTTGCCCGACGACGAGGACCTCGAAGAGCTGTTCCACCGTACCCTGGCTTCCAACGGCGCGGCGCCGGACACGGAAAAGGACCGCCGCTATGGGTGAACCGACCGGCCGAACCGGGCCGCCGCAACTCCTGCATTACCGACCCTGGAAGGGCGTCTTTCGTCCGCCGTTCGTCTCCGTTTGGCCGATCGCCCGCACGGGCCTAGCCTTGCTGCTGCGCCGGCGGATGTTTTGGGGACTGTATGCCCTGGGCCTCATGGTTTTCCTGCTCTTTTTTTTCGGTCTCTATCTGCTCGCCTGGTTCGAGACGCAGCTGGGACAGGCGCGGGTCATGATCGGCCTGGTGCCGGTGCGGCCGGGCGACCTCGTCGATTTGCTCGCCTTTCACCTTCACCTGGATGGATCGGCCGAAACGTATAGCAATTACATTTATTATCAGGGCTATGTGGTAATGATCGTCCTGGCCCTGGCCGGTTCCGTGCTGGTCGGCAACGATTTCCGTTACGGCGCGCTGCCGTTTTACCTCTCCAAGCCGCTCAGCCGCCGGCACTACTTGCTCGGCAAGGGCCTGGCCGTCGCCGCCTTTATCAACCTGACGACGACGCTGCCGGCTCTGGTCCTCTTTGTCGAGTACGCCTTCGTCTATTCGTGGGACAGCTTTATTCGGAACGGCTATTTGATCCTCGGCATTCTGGGTTATGGCGCCGTACTGACGGCCGTTCTTACGCCGATTCTGCTGGCGACGGCGGTTTGCGTGGTGCGGACCGTGCCGCTCATCATGGCCTGGACGACGCTATTCCTCCTGTGCCGGCTGCTGGCCACGGCGCTGGTAGTTGGCTTGCATTTTGACCCAATTTGGCGGCTGATGGATCTGTGGAATGACGCCTGGCTGGTGGGCGGCGCCTGTTTGCGAATTGAGCCGGACGCCGTCGAGGGGGTGCAGCCGGCCTGGGGCGCGGCGGCCGTCGTCTTGGGAGGAGTGAGTCTTGCATGTCTGAGCTATCTGGCGCTGCGGCTGCGGGCGGTGGAGATCGTCCGTTAGTAGTGCAGAATGCAGAATGCAGAATGCAGAATGTACGACCGGAAGGCGTCGAGGGCGCCGGCGGTTCGTCGCATTCGGCATACGGCATTCGGCATTCGGCATTCGGCATTGCGGCGCCCGTCCTGCTCTGTCAGCGCGTCTCGAAGTGGTACGGCCCGGTCATCGGCGTCAACCAGGTGACACTGGAGTTGCGCTCGGGGATCACGGGCCTGGTCGGCGCCAATGGGGCCGGCAAGAGCACGCTCATGCGTCTCATCACCGGACATTTACGGCCGGATTTGGGGAGCGTGGACGTGCTGGGTCGCAACGCCTGGACCGCTGAGGCCAAACGGCACATCGGTTATTGCCCCGAAGTGGATGCGTTTTATGAGGAAATGTCTGGTCGGCGATTCGTCGAGGCGATGGCCCAGCTGAGCGGCTACAGCGCCGAGGATGCACGGCGGCGAGCCGGGGCGGCGCTGGAACGGGTCGGCATGGCGGGTCGGGCGGAGCGGCGGCTGCGCGGCTACTCCAAGGGGATGCGTCAGCGCATCAAGCTGGCCCAGGCGCTGCTGCACGACCCGGAATTGCTGGTGCTCGATGAGCCGCTCAGCGGCATCGACCCGGTCGGCCGGGCCGAGTTCATCGCGCTGTTTCGCGGCCTGGCCGAACAAGGGAAATGCTTGCTGATTTCCAGCCACGAGCTGGAGGAATTGCAGAAGCTGACCGATCACGTCGCCGTCATGGCCCGCGGCCGAATCGCCGCCGTCGGTTCCGTGGCCCAGATTCGCGATCGGCTCGACGACCATCCGCTGACAGTCCGAGTAGACGTGGCGCGCGGCGACCCCACCCCCACCCTCCCCCACCTGCGGGGGCAGGGAAGGGAGGGGGGGGACCGCGGGCGAGAATTGGCCGGGGCTCTGCTGCAGCTGCGTGACGTGGTGGGAGTGGAATTCCTGGAGGACGAGCCGGGCGAGAATGGCGTCGGCCGGCTGTTGGTCCGCGCCCGCAACCCGCGGACGTTCTTCGAGGAGCTGGCCCGGCTGGCGGCGGAGGGGTGGTGCGAGGTGCGCCGCTTACAGACGCTGGACGAGTCGGCGCACGCGGTGCTGGGATACCTGCTGGGCGGCGGAGCATAAGATGTCTGCAATATCCCCAGCTCTGGGCGCCGACGCGGTCCAATCCGTCCCGTCCCTGCCGCGCGCCTGGTGGTATCTCGTGCTGCTCAGCTTTCGCCGGCAGGCGCGGGCGCGGCAGATGGTATGGATCGCGCTGGGGTTGCTTGCTTTCATCGCCGCCATGACCGCCGTGGCCACGGCCGCCGACCAGTGGCATCGACCGCGCTACCGCGCCATCGTCGCCCAGCGCCAGGCTGTGGTCGATTCCCTCATGCCGGGCGATCCGGGCCAGGCGATCGCCGACGCCTATTTCGGCGCCGCTCGCGTCGCCGTCCAGACCGAGGAGTCGGCCGCCCAGGCGTTCGTTCGGTGGTTCGTTGTGCCGATTTTCCTGACCTTCCTGCTGCCCTTGTGGAGCCTGAGTTTCGCCACGGAGGCCATCGGCGGCGAGCGCGAACAGAACAGCCTGATCTGGTTGCTGGCCCGTCCGTTGCCCCGATGGGCCGTTTACCTGGCCAAGTTCCTCGCGCTGCTGCCGTGGTGTCTGGCCCTGAACGTCGGCGGCTTTGCGCTCTTGTGCGCCGCGGGCGGCCGGCCGGGTTGGACCTGTCTGGCCCTGTTTTGGCCGGCCGTGCTGGCGGCCAGCTTGGCCTTTGCAGCCCTGTTCCACCTGATCGGCGCCGTCTTCCGCCGGCCGGCCATTATCGCGATTGGCTATTCGTTTTGTCTGGAAATCATCCTGGGAGACATGCCCGGTTACATGAAGCGCGTCAGCATTGGTTTCTACGCTCACTGCATGATGCTGGAAACGGCAGCCGCACGCGGCGTGCAGATGGACGAGCCGGCCGTGTACATGCCGGTGGACGGGACGACGGCCCTGGTCGTTTTGCTGTTGGCGGCGACCGCGTTGCTGGTATTGGGCATGGTCGTCTTTTCTCGAAAGCAGTACCACGAGGGGGTTTAAGCGCCCGCAGGAGGAATCATGCAGCCGCCCTACATGGACCACGAGGATCCGACGACCGCGGCGGAAATGCCGGCCGAGGCGCCGCGGCACGGCTACCAGGGGGAGCGGGAGACAAGTCCGGCGGCGCCGCGCTTGCCGGCGGGACTGTGCATCGCCGTCAGCCGAGAGGCCGGCGCTCGTGGCGGCGCCATCGGCCGGCGCGTCGGCCACAAGCTCGGTTGGCAGGTCTACGACCAGGAGGTGCTCGAGTACATGGCCCAGGACGGCGTCGTGCGCCAGGGCGTCCT
>DATKHW010000449.1:0-13848 GCA_035546275.1 Gemmataceae bacterium | reverse complement strand
GCTGTTCCCGCTTCCGCCGCCAATCCCGACACGGCGCTGAAACTCGTCCCCGACAATGCGGCATTCTGCTCCATCATGCTCCGCAACAAGGAGCAGGTGGACATCGTCGCCAACAGCCGGGCCTGGGCCAAGCTGTGGGCCCTGCCGTCGGTGCAGCAGGCCTGGACCGCTTTCCAGGCGGAGTACAACAACCCCAACGGCAACCTCGCCGCGCTGCGCCAGGCCGTTCAGGCCCCGGACAACCAGGAGCTGATCGCCCTGCTCGGCGACGCCGTCTCCGACGAGGTGTTCTGCTACGGCGACGACGGCTGGGCCGATCTGTACGGCCTGTACCAGGAAGGCTACACGGCCATGCAATACGGGCCGCTGATGGACCAGCTCAATCCCAAGCCCGGCGGCCGATCGCAGCAAGAGGCCCAGGCCCACGCCATCCTGGCGGTGCTGGCCAAGCATCCGGAACGCATCAAGGTCCCCAACCTCATCATGGGTTTCAAGATTCCCGACGCGAAAAAGGCGGAGAAGCAAATCGCCCGGCTAGAGGCGTTCGCCAACCAGATGGCGCAGGCGGTTCCCCAGCTCAAGGGGCATGTCAATCGCGCCAAAGTGGGCGAGGGCGACTTCCTCACGCTGACCGGCGAGGCCGCCCAGCTGCCCTGGGACCAGATTCAAATCCAGAATTTCGAGGATAAACCCGGCGAGTTCGCTCCGGTGATCGACCGGCTGAAAAGCCTCAAGGTGACGATCAGCCTCGGCGTGGAGCACGGTTATGTGCTCTTCGCCATTGGCCCTTCCACCGATTACCTGTCCACCTTCGGCGGCGCCGGCCCGCGCCTAGCCGACCGACCGGAATTCAAGCCGCTGGCCGAGTTCGCCGACCAGAAACTGACTTCGATCGGCTACACCAGCAAGGCCTTCATGCAGGCGTTCGTCGGTGGTTCCGTCGGCCAGCTGGACTCAACGATCGACATGGCCAAGGCCGCCCTCGCCCGGACCGATCTCAGTGAAGAAGATCGCAAAAGTCTCCTAAAGACGCTCGACGATCTCCGCACGGCCGCCGCCAGCCACGAGGGCGACGTTGGGGCCGAGATGGGGTTCGTCTTCCTGACCCCGCGCGGCTACGAGGGCTATTCCTACAACTACGGCAAGAGCCGCGGCGTGGACGGCTCCAAGCCGCTGACGCTGCTCGATCACGTCGGCGGCGCGCCGCTCTTTGCCGTGGTGGGTCGCGGCAAGGTGTCCGTCGAGGACTATCAAAAAGTCGCCAAGGCGGTGGGGGACGCTTTCCCCAAACTGGACAAGATCATCGAGGGCAAGCTGAGCGGCGACGACAAGAAGAACTACGAAACGGCGAAGGCGGATTTCCTGCCGCTGATCCAGGAGGCGAGCGACACGACGGAAAAACTCCTGCTGCCGGCCCTGGCGGACGGCCAGATCGGCTTCGTCATCGACGCCAAGTGGACCAGCAAGCAGTGGATCAAGGCGCTGCCGGCCACCGACAAGGCCATGCCGATGCCGGAGCTGGCCATCGTCCTGGGCGTCAGCGACGCCGAATCGTTGCGCAAGGCGATGACCAAGTACCGGGAGCTGGCCAACGAGGGCCTGGCCAAAATCAAGACCTGGCCGGGCGGCGAAAAGATCGGCGATTTCCAGATTCCGCCGCCCAAGACGAAGCAATTGCGGACGGGCACGCTGTATTTCTACCCGCTGCCGGAGGAGTGGGGCGTCGATCCGCAGGTGAGTCCGACGGGCGGCCTGTCGAAGGACGTGGCGGTCCTCGCCATGTCCAATCAGCACGCCGAGCAGCTGCTGGCTTCGAAGCCGCTCAAGGTGGACGGCGGACCCCTGGCCGATAAGAGCAAACCGCTGGCCGGGGCGCTCTACTTCGACTGGGCCGGTATGGTGGACGCCGCGACGCCTTGGGCGGAGTTCGCCGTGGACAAAATCCTCGCATCCCAAGGCGGCCCTGTCCCTGCCCAGCAGCAGCAAGCGGTTTGGGGCCAGGTGCAGACAGTGCTGGACGTGCTGAAATGCTTCCGCGGCGTGACCAGCGCGACCTACCTCAAGGACGGCGTCCTGGTGACGCACCATGAATCGGTGTTCAAGGACCTGGAAAAGTAGACGGTAGGCTGCAAGGTGGGTCGAGCGTCAGCGAGACCCACCGATTCCGTTCCGTCGGCGCTAGACGGCGTCGCTTGCGTCCCGGTTACGGCGGCGGCGCGACCGCGCTAGTGCAGGCCATGGCGCATCTGCTGCGCCAGGTAAGCCGCGGCCAGCTTTTCCATTGGAAACAGCGGCGGCTCCTTGGGGTCGCTCAACGTCGCCGCCGCTCCGTTCCCGTCGCCCAGCGTCGCCTGGGCCCGCGCCCGCATCCGCCGCACCGCCGCCGCCCGTCCGGGATAGGTCGATGGCCGGTCTTTGACCTCTTCGGGATGCTCGTCGCCGTACTTCTTCCACCAACCCAGGGCGTCCATCCACGCGTTTTTCACCGCCAGGGTTTCCGGATCGGGCGCCTTGCCGCCGTTCTCGCGGAGCAGCAGGTCCAGCCGCGCCTGCGCCTGCTCCGCCTTCTCGTGCTTGCACAGGCCCAGCTGATAGGTCACCTCAGCCAGGCCCGGTCCGGACGACGCGCCCTCCAGCAGCACGCGAATGGACGCTGAATTCCTCCAAACGTTGTCCACCAGCTTGTCGCCCTCCGCCCGCTGGTCCGGCGTGGCGTCCGGCGCCTGCGACTCAATTTGCACGGCATAGGCGTGGATCGCCTGTTTCGCCCAGTCATCGACGTTCTCTTCCAGCGTCTCCGGCGGCTTCTGCTCGGCCAGGGCTTTGCGCTCGTCGACGATGCGCTTCTGCTGCTGTTCCATGCGGGCGCTGTAGCCGACCAGGTCGCCGGCCGCCTTGTCGAAGTCGCCGCGAAGCAGCAGGTCGCGCGGGCCTTGCGGCTCCAGGGTGATGCGAACGAACGGCGCCATGTAGCCGTCTCGGACGCGCAAGCCGAGGCCGACGTTGTACGGGAACTTGTTCAGGTCGTGGAACGTGGCCGGCATCACGTCCCACGGCGCTAGCTCCAGCTGAAACAGCCGGTAAAGCGGCATCTGCACCAGGGCGGGGTCGTTCGGCTCGGTGAACCCCACCAGGGAGCGCAACGGGAATCCCGGCGAGGGCCAACCCTTGTCCACGCCGCCCTCTTCCGGCGCCAGGAAACGGCGCAGCAGCTCCGGCCCGTCTTTCCACACCTGTACAGGCGCCCCCGCGGCGCGGAACAGCTGCGTTTCGCGATCGACATTGTGGTAAAGACTGACGCGGACCGGCGGCAGCACCCTGTTTTGCAGATGCTCCATGCGCGGCGCCAGGGACGACAGCGTGCAGACCACGTCCAGCTCCGCCTTGGCCGCCTGGGCGGGCGTCACATCGTAGGGCGGAGCGCCTTCGATTTTCAGCTGCCCCAGCAGTTCCGGCTTGTGGGCGACGTCGGCCAGCGTGGCGACGCCTTCGCCGTCGGCGCCCGGAATCGGCAGCCCCAGCCGCGGGTCAAACAGGTAGACGTCCGGCTTGCCGTAGATCATGACGCCGCAGGCCCAGGGATAAGTCTCCGCGTCGGAGGGGGCGTCACGGCCGTCGCACAGGACGAGGCAGCCCAGCAAGGCCGGCGGCGGCGCGCTCGTCCAGGCGTCGATGTGCGTCGCTTTGCCGTCCTTGCCCTCGACGGCGACCGCCATGCCTTCCTTCAAATCGGCGATTTTCTTGTCGGTCGCCCCGTCCACGCTGGTGCGGGCGTCGCCGACCGGGATGGTCCACGCCTTGCCGCCGTCGTCTTGCACCGTCAGCGTGTTCTTGCCGGCGTCCACGGCGGTCAGCTTGAATGGCGCGGCGCCGGCGGCGTTGAGCTGATCGAGCAAGGCGAGGAAGACGAGGGACCGTTCCAGCGGCGTGCCGGAGCCGCGGCGGAGCACGAATTGCGGCGGAATGACGACGTGCGGCGGCGCTTTGTTGACGGTCGTCGTCGGCGCCAGGCGGACTTCGCGAACGGCCCAGGCGAAGGCGGCCGTGGCCCGTTCCAGCGGCGTCGGCAGGGACTGCGGCGGCAACGCGATGCCGATGTGTCCCGGCTCCAGCGCGTGCATGGCCGCGTCGCGGAACAGGAAGGCGCTGGCCAAGTGCCAGCCGTCCAGCACGGTGTAGTTGTCGGCCCCGATTTCCGCCCCTTCGTCGTCGCTCAGACCCAGCTCCGATTTCAGCTGAGCGGTCGCCTGCGGATTCGGGGCCGGCCGCTGATCGGCCGGCAGCGTATTGAGCGCCGCGTTCACCTGGTGCAGCGCCGCCCGGCAGGCGCCGACGTCGGCGTTGTGTTCCAGCGTGGTGCGGGCTTCGTCAAAGGCGTCGGTCCTGGGCGCCTGATTGGCGTCTGTCTTCGCCGTTCCGCTGAAACCGCTCAGCGCGATGAGGATCAGGACGATCAACCCTAGTCCCAGTGCCAGTAGACCGAGCGTGGTGTAAGAGCCGCCGACGAGGCCCGCGAGGGGAGACAGCCAACCGAAGGCCTTCTCCGTCCAGGACCGGGTTTCGCCGTTGTTCATATCGTCGTCCTTCTCCGCAGGTCGTTCTGAGCGTCCGGAGGAAAAGGCGTCTGGCGGAGGAAAAGGCGTCTGGAACTCTAAAATCACAGTTCCAGACGCCTTTTCCTCCGCCTAAAGGCACAGTTCCAGACGCCTTTTCTTCCGGACGCTCTCAGGGGGTCGGGGGCGGCGTTTGCAGGGCCTGGCGCAAGCGCAAGCAGCATTCCACCAGCTCGGGCAGCCGATCCAGCGGGACGCTATTCGGTCCGTCGCTGAGGGCCTCGTCCGGCCGCGGGTGCGTCTCCAGGAACAGCCCGTCGCACCCCGCCGCCGTCGCCGCGCGGGCCAGATACGGGACCATACGGCGATCGCCGCCGCTGCGGTCGCCCTGGCCGCCTGGCATCTGTACGCTGTGAGTGGCGTCAAAGATCACGGGCCGGCCCAGGTCTTGCATCCACGGAATGGAGCGCATGTCGCTGATGAGCATTCCGTAGCCGAATGTGGCGCCGCGTTCGGTCAGCAGCAGATTGCGGCAACCGACCTCGTCCATCTTGCGGACGACGTTTTTCATGTCCCACGGCGCCATGAACTGGCCCTTCTTGACGTTGACCGCCCGCCCCGTGCTTCCCGCCGCCAGGAGCAGGTCGGTTTGCCGGGCCAGGAACGCCGGGATCTGAATGAGATCGCACACCTCCGCGACCGGCCCGATTTGCCGTTCTTCATGCACATCCGTCGTGATCGGCAACCCGGTGCGCTCCTTGACGGCCGCCAACGTCTTCATGCCGTCGCGCAACCCCGGTCCGCGGAACGACTTGCCGGATGTGCGATTGGCCTTGTCGAACGACGCCTTGAAGACCAGCGGCAGACGCAGCCGCTCCGCCATCTCGGCCAGCGTCTCCGCGATGTGCAGGGTCAGGTCGTGCGATTCGATGACGCACGGCCCCAGAATCCACAGCAGCGGCCGCCCGCCGCCGCATTCGAGGCCGCCGATCCGAACGGGTTCCATACGCCCTCCATGGTCGAAAAGAATCTCACGCAAAGACGCAAAGCGGCAAAGAAGACAGAAGGCAGGGTTCAGGGGCGCGCTCCCCTCGAACCCTGCTGTTCTTCTTCCGCGGCTCTTTGCGTCTTTGCGTGACATTTTCTTACTTCTTCAGCTCCACCGGCAGCTGGTCGATCTTCGCCGCCAGGATGAAGTCGTTTTCCGTCAGTCCGCCGACGGCGTGCGTCGAGAGTTCCAGCGCGGCGTTGCGGTAGCCGGTCAGATGCAGGTCGGGGTGGTGGTCCTCCTTCTGCGCAAGTTCGCCGACGCGCTGGAAGAAGTCAAGAGCGGTCAGGAAATCCTTGACGCGCCATTCGCGCCGGATGCGTTTGCCGTCGCTGGACAAACGCCAGGCTGGCACGCCCGGCAAGAGACCGCGGACCTCCTCGGCGCTCAGGGCCGGAATGCCGCCTTCGCACGGCTTGCAGTGTTGTCGCGTCAGTTCGGCTGCTGCAACGGTCATGGCTTGATCCTCCTCGTTCGCGGGCGTCCACCAGGGGTCATTTTAGGAACCTTCGCTCCGCCGCGTGCGGCCGCTGTGACCCCCCGGAGCGGCAGCGCCGGTGCGGCGGACACAAAATCCGCCCATCCATCCACTGCACACGGCGAGCCGACTTAGCCTGATTTGCCAAGCGGCCGATGATGAGAAAACGCGAAGATGGGGAGTTCGGGAGGAGGCGCTCGTGAATCGCCAGGGTTGGAAAGCGACGGCGCTGGTCCTGCTCGTCTGTTCCGGGGCCTGCGCTCAGCAGTGCGTCGTGCCGCGGCCGTTCGAGCTGGACCGGCTCAACCGCCGCATCGCCGGCCACGTCGTCGATTACACGCACAACCACGGCCGCAAGAACTGGCTCTGGTCGCCGGCCCTCGGCGAGTACCGCGACATGTACGTCTACCTGCCGCCCGGCTACGATCCCTGCAAGAAATATCCGCTCATTCTCTGGCTGCACGGCGTCGCCCAGGACGAACACAGCTTCCTGATCGACGCCGTCGATCCGCTCGACCGGGCCATGCAGACCGGACAACTGCCGCCCAGCATCATCGCCGCCCCCGACGGCAGCCTCAAGGGCGTGGGCGGCTATCTGAGCGCCGGCAGCTTCTGGATCAACACGCCGGTCGGCGGCCGGTTTGAGGACTATCTCATGCAGGACGTGTGGGACTTCCTGTTCGCCAACTATCCGATCCGCCCCGAGCGAGACGCCCACGCCATCGCCGGCGTGTCGATGGGCGGCGGCGGCGCCGTCCACACGGCCTTCAAGTATCCCGACCGCTTCGGGACCGTCCTGGCGCTCATTCCGCCGCTGAACAACCGCTGGGTGGACTGTCACGGCCGCTACATGGCGAATTTCGATCCGAATTGCTGGGGATGGGAGAATTGTTTCAATCGTCCGCTGGAAGTGGTCGGCCGCTATTACGGCGTCATCGTCGTCCGCGAGTGGCGCGTCGGCTGGCCGCTCTACGGCCGGCGCAATCCCGACACCACTGCGCTGGTCAGCCGCGAGAACCCCATCGAGATGCTGGATACCTGCGACGTGCGCGACGGCGAATTTCACATGTACATCGCCTATGCCGGGCGCGACAACTACAACCTCGACGCCCAGGCCGAGAGCTTCCTGTTTCGGGCGGGCCAGAAGGGCATCCACATCGACGTGGATTATGTGCCGGACGGCCATCACGACCTGGCGACGGTGCAGCGCATGACGCCGAAAGCCCTGGACTGGCTCGGCGACCAGCTGCGACCGTATGGGCCGGAGCAACCGTCAATCCCCAACGTGCCGGCTGTCGTTCCATAAACGGATCACCGGCTCCGTCTTGTCGCGTTCATAACCGAGAACGCTCAGCGTCGCCGTGCCGAGATAAAACAACCGGCCGCCCGCCGGTTCCAGACCGAGCCAGCGAGCCGCCACGACGCGCAGGAAATGTCCGCTGGAAAACAGCAGCACGTCCCCTTCCAGCGCCCGCAGCCGGGCGATCATCCTATCGCCTCGGGCGCCGATCTGAGCGACGGTTTCGCCGCCGGGACAGCCGTCGCGGAACAGCTGCCAATCGGGCCGCTCCTTGCGGATGTCGGCCGTCGTCTTCCCCTCATAGGCGCCGTAGTTCCACTCGACCAGATCGGGATCGACCACGGCCGCCTTGCTGAAGCCGGACAACTCGCAGGTCCGCATCGCCCGCTGCAGCGGACTGGTGAACACGTGAGCAAAAGTCAATCCCCGCAGCCGTTCGCCGAGAGCGCGGGCGTTGCGCTCGCCGCGCGGCGTCAGCGGCAGATCGGTCAGGCCGGTGTGCTGCTTCGAGATGGTCCACTCGGTTTCGCCGTGACGGGCCAGGTAGACCGACGGCAGCGATTCGCTCATGGTCAGCTCCTCGATCGGCGCGGCCGGCGGGTCGCCGCCGGCGCATCCGGCACTATGCTATGGATGAGGCCGGTGGGAGTCCGGCGGCGTTGGCGCCCTTTAGGAGAGAATCATGAACCTGCGCGGCGTCATTCTGGCGGGCGGCAAGGGGACCCGCCTGGGCGAGCTGACCAAGATCACCAACAAGCACTTGCTGCCCGTGGGGCCGTGGCCGATGGTGTATCACCCGCTGAAAAAGCTGGTCGGCGCCGGCGTTCGTGACATCCTCTTGGTATCCGGCACCGAGCATATGGGTGATTTCGTCGAGCTGCTCGGTTCGGGACGCGAATACCAGTGCAACCTGACCTACCGGGTGCAGGACGAAGCCGGCGGCATCGCGCAGGCGCTTGGATTGGCCGAGCTGTATTGCCGCGAAGCCCGCTGCCTGGTCGTGTTGGGCGACAACATTTTCCTCGACCCGCTGTCCGATCTCAAAGGGGCGGCGGACCAGCATCCCAACGACGCCTGGGTCCTGCTCAAGCGCGTATCCGACCCGCAACGGTACGGCGTCGCCGAGATGCGCGACGGGAAAATCGTCTCCATCGAGGAGAAGCCGGCCAAGCCGCGCAGCGACCACGCCGTGGCCGGCGTCTACCTCTATCCGGCCGACGTCTTCGAGGTGATTCGCACGCTGCGGCCCAGCGCTCGCGGCGAGCTGGAAATCACCGACGTGAACAACCATTATCTCCACCAAGGGCGCCTGCGTTTCCGCGTACTCGAAGGCTACTGGACCGACGCCGGCACCCTGGAATCGCTGTCGCACGCCAACCAGCTGGTGCATGGGCAACCGCCGCGATTTTGAATCCGCGGTGCAGCAACCATTGCACTGCAGCCCGTAGGGTGGGTCGAGCGTCAGCGTGACCCACCGGCGCCGATTTCGTCCCTCTCGGCGGGTCTCGCTGACGCTCGACCCGCCCTGCTTTGCAGCTCACCCGTGCAGCAGCCATTGCGCCAAAGTCAGATAGCACAAGATCGTAATCACGTCCGCGGCGGCCAGGGCGATGGGTCCGGCCGCGACGCGCGGGTCCAAACGCAGCAAACGCAGCCCGATCGGCAATACCATGCCCAACACCGCCGAGACCGCCACGCCGCCCGCGATGCCGCCCAAGAGCGCCAGCGACACCTGTACATTCCCCCGCCAAACCAGCGCCGCCAGCGCCACCACGGCCCCCGCCCCCAGGCCGAGCAGCACCCCCGTCCGCGCTTCACGGTGCAGCCGCGACGCCATCAACCGCCACGTCGGCGGCTTGCCGTGCAAGAGTTGCAGCGCCAGGCTCACCGACTGGCTGCTCACGCTCTCGGCCAGGTTCAGCACCAGCGGAAAGAAGAACGCCAGCAGCACGACCTGACTCAGCATCTTCTCGAAGACGCTTGACAGAAACGCGGCCAGCAGGCCCGCCGCCAAATTGCAGCCGAGCCAGGGAAAGCGCCGCCGAAAGGCCCGCCACGGCGACCGCGGCGTCGCATCCGCCGCATGGACGCCGATCTGCTGGAACAGGTCGTCGCGCACCGCCGGATCGTCGAGTCGGCGGATCTCTTCGGTGTATAATTCGGCATCCACCACGCCGATCAGGCCGCCGGCGTCGTCCACCACCGGCAGCGCCAGCAGGCGCCGCCGCCGCATTTTTTCGCAGGCCTCGCGCACCGTGGCCGTCGCCGGCAGCGTTTCGACTTCGCGGATCATGACCTCCGTCAGCGGCCGGTCGGCGGGGCTGGTCACGAGCGCGCGGGCCGTCGCCACGCCGTGCAGCCGATCCTTGTCGTCCACGACGTAAAAATAGTCGATCTTCGCCGCGGATGGATGCTCCCGCAGCCGCGCCGTCGCTTCGCCGACCGTCCATTCGGGCCGCAGACGGGTGAAGTCGCGGCGCAGATGGTCGCGCACCGGGGCGTCCAGGTTCGTTGACGACAGCGGCATGGCAGTCCAAGAAAAAAGGGAGCGCCGGCGGCGCTCCCTCGGTCATTTTTGTCGGCGAGCCGGGGGCGTCAGCCCCCGGCGGGAAGGTACAGTCGCTGAATCCATCTCCGGGGGCTGACGCCCCCGGCTCGCCCCGGTCACGCCTGCGCCGCGGCGGCGGCCTGGGCGGCGGCGGCCTTTGCTCGCTCCGTCCTCGGCGCGCCCTCGCCGAACATGATGAGCAGCGGGCTGGCGATGTAAATCGAGCTGTACGTGCCGACGATCACGCCGATCACCATCACGAAGGCGAACAGGTGAACGCCCTCGCCGCCGAAGATGTACAGCACGAACACCACCAAGAACACCGTCAGCGACGACAGCAGCGTCCGGCTCAGCGTCTGGTTGACGCTGTCGTTGATCATCGTGTACGTCAGGAGCGGGTTCTTGCCGCGCACCTCGCGGATGCGGTCGAAGACCACGATCGTGTCGCTCACCGAGTAGCCGACCAGCGTTAAAAGCGCTGCCACCGACGGCAGGTCGATCATGAAGTCCTCGACCCCCAGGTAGTAGGCCACCCCCGGCAACCAAATATAGATGTAATGGCAAACGGCGATGGCGCCGAGCGTGAAGAACAGGTCGTGGATGAGGCACAGCACCGTCGCCGCGCCGAACGTCCAGCTGCCGAAACGGAACCACAGGTAAATGAGAATCGCGATCCAGCTTGCTAGAATGGCGTAGAGGGCTTTCTGCTGCGTGTCCGCGGCCAGCTGGCTGTCGAAGTTCTCCAGCCGCTCCGGCTGCGGCTTGTTGCTGAATTCGCTCTGGACCTCGCCCAGCGCTTTGCGGAAGTCGTCCATCGGGATCGCGTCCTTGGTCGGATCGGTCATGCCGGATTTCTCGCCGAGCGTCAGGACCAGCCGCGAGAAGCGGTCCTTGCGGCCCTCGTCCCACGGCGGGACCACGGCTGCGGCGCTGCCGGCGGGGTGGGCGAAATCGGCCGGGCCGGGAGGATCGAGCTGGAACTTGGTGATGCCGAGCTTGCCGAGCGCTGCGTTCACCAACCGATCGACCTGGGCCTTGAGGGCGTAGTCCGGCTGCGGCCGCGGCAACGACAACGTCGCCGCCGTCGCCGTTCCGTCCTTGTTCTCGACCTCCGCCGTGTTCATTTCCAGGCCCTGGTCGCTCAGGTCCTTGCGCGCCTTTTCCAGCGCCGCCGTCGCGTCCTCGGCCTTCTTTTTCGAGCCTTCCGGCAAGCTGACGTGCAGCGTGAATGCGTCCTTGGCGCCGGCGACCGGCTCGACCTTGACGCCGGAAACGCCGAGGTCTTGATTCAGCACATTCTGCACCTTGTCCACGGCGCCCTTCTGCTGTTCCGGCGTGGCGAAATCGTCGATCGATTTGACGAAATCGAAGACGGCGACCTTGGCCTTGTTGTCGCCGCTCGGAATGATATCCGGCTCCTTCATGACGACGCGCTTAAGCAGATCGCTCGAATCGTCCTTGTCGTGTGCTTTTCCCCATTCGGCGCCGAGCTTGTAGTTGACGATCTTCTGCACCAGGTCGCGGTCCTTCTCCCGGGTGCGGACCGTGAATAGGGCGCTCTTGTCGCCCTGGGTCAGCGTCGGGTCGTTGACGAAAACCTGCTCGATCGACGGATCGGGCAAGTCCGACTTCACCCCCAGCTCCTGCATGGCTTGCGGCGTCAGGCCGGGCTGCAGCCGATCGCGCAGCTCGGTCAGGCCGACCGGCTTGACCAGCCGGCCGCCGTAGGCGGTGCCGCCGACGAAGTCGATGTTGAGACCGCCGCGGCCCAGGTGGAAGATGAACAGGGCGGCGCCGGCGACCGTCAGGCCGACGGTCAGGGCGAACATGAAGTGGCGAATCCGCATGAAGTCCCAGTTGGGCCGCTTGGGGAAAATGTGCATGAACGTCAGCTTGCGGATCCAGTTGCGGCTCATGCCGATGTCGAACAGAGTGCGGGTCACGATCAGCGACGTGAAGAGGCTGATAATCAGACCCACGGTGAGGCTGATGCCGAAGCCCTTGAGCTGATCGTTGCCGACCACGTAGAGGACGATGGCGGTGAAAATGCTCGTCAGGTGCGTGTCGATGATGGTCGGAAACGCGCGGTCGTAGCCGTTGCGAATGGCCAGGGCCAGACTGGCCCCGCGCTCGCGCTCCTCACGGAGCCGCTCGTAGATTAGCACGTTGGCGTCCACGGCCATGCCGAGCATTAAGACCAGGCCGGCCAGGCCTGGCAGCGTGAATGCGGCCTGGACCAGCACCATGAACGCCACGGTCAGGAGCAGGTTGGCCAGGAGGGCGATGCACGCCACGACGCCGGCGAAGCGGTAGTAGATGAGCATGAAAATCAGCACGGCGGCGAAGGCCAGGCCGATCGACAGGGCGCCCTTGCGAATGGTATCCTCGCCGAGCGTGGCGCCCATCGTGTTCTCGCTGACCGGATCGCGCTTGAGGCTGGCCGGCAAGGCGCCGGCGCGCAGGATGCGAATCAGGTCTTCCAGCTCCTTCTGCGTGAAGTCGCCGCTGATCTGGCCGTTGGCGCTGATGGGCTGGTTGAGCCGCGGCGCCGAGCGGACCTGATTGTCCAGCACCACCGCCAGCAAGCGGTAAAAGCCGCTGTTTTCGACGCCGGGAACCTGCTGCGTCGGACGGTTGAGCGTCGTCAGCTCCAGGAAGCGCTGGGCGCCTTCGCTGTTGAAGGAGAAGTCGGCGGCCAGCTTGCCCTCGGCGCGACCCTCGACGACGCTTGTGAGGAAGTCCCCGGTCACTTCCGTGCCCGCCGTCGGGTCGCGCGTCAGCACGAACCATTCATATTCCTTGCCCAATTTCTGGTCCCGCGGTGGGACGCGCGAGAGGTCGGCGATTTTGCGCCGAAAAAGCAGGGTCCTGCTGGACGGCAGAATGAACGGCTGCGGCGGCTCCTTGCTGATGCTTGGTTCGGCGATTTTCCAGACCTCTTCGCGCTGTTGCTCCCGCTGCGGCGTAACGCCAGTTGTTTTGTAGTCCTTTACGTAAGGGTTCGCGCCGCTGTTGAACTGCATGGAGTACAGCTCTTCCTTGCCGACCTCGACCCAGCTGTAAGCGTAGTGCGGCCGGCCTTCCAGCATCGTGCCGAAGTCGCGGTCGCCCTTGTCGGTCCCGTCGGCGGTCGGCGGCGGCGGCGGGGCGCCGTCCTTGTTCAGCTGCTCCATCGTCTTCTGGCCTTCCACCGGCGTATTGTGCTTTTCGATGGTGGAAATGGCGGCGGCGATGGCGTCGCCGTCGTCGTTTTGGTTGGCCAGGATGCGGAACTCCAACCGCCCTTGCTGCTGGATCAGCTCCTTGATGTGTTCGACTTCGGATTGCGTGAAGGTGCGCTTGCCGGCGCCTGCCGTTTCTTGCCCACCGCCGCCGCCGGTCGGCAGAATGATTTCGACGCGCGGCGGGTCGCCGGGCAAGGGCCGAATCGTGACGTTGTAGAGGTCGGCCGGATCGACGCGGCGCTTCAGCGCGGCGGCCAACTGTTCCGGGTGATTCTGCAGATCGTTGCGGGCCTGTTCGGTCAGCTTGTCCTTGTCCACTTCATACACGAGAATGGTGCCGCCGGACAAATCGACGCCGAGCCGGACGCCGCCCTCGTGGTTCAGGTACTTGCCCATGGCGACGGCGACCACGACCACGGAAATGTAAATCGGCGCCGTGCAGAGCCAGATGCGCGAATTGCCGATCCAGCCGAGCGGGCTTCGCCATGCGTTCTTCCACCCGATCAGGATGGTGACGGCCACATGGGCCAGCACCAGGAGAACGACGACCGTCGTCGTCCAGAAGCCGATGGGATTGCCGCTGTGGAACCGGCTCAGCGCTTCAAATAGATTCATGGTCGGACTTCATCCCTTTCGTGGGTTCATTCCTAACCGGCGTGCTCGATAGTGCAGGGTGGGTCGAGTCTTCGAGACCCAC
>DATKHW010000448.1:0-4614 GCA_035546275.1 Gemmataceae bacterium | reverse complement strand
AGCGCGTCAAGGCCTGGGTGCCCATCGACGGCACCTATGACCTTGGCCCGGGCCCGCCGATCTCGAGGGACCTTAACGAAGAACGATATCCGCTTTCGCGCTGCATCAGTTGCGGATGCTGCCTCGAGGCCTGCCCGCAGTACACGCCGGTCAACAAGTTCGTCGGCGCCGCGGTGATAAGCCAGGCGAGGCTCTTCAACGACCACCCGACCGGCGCGGCGCTCAAGGCCGAACGGATAGAGGCGCTGATGGGAGAGGGCGGGGTCGCTGACTGCGGCAAGGCCGGCAACTGCTTCGAGGTCTGTCCCAAAAACATCCCCCTGCTCGAATCGATCGCCGCGATACAACGGCAGGCGACCGTGTACGCCGTCAAAAAATTCTTCGGTAGATAACGGCCGCTCGTCTAAGATGGCGGCCATGAACAGGCACTTTTACGCGCCGCCCAAATGGTTCTGCCTTGCCGCCGCCATTTTGCTGAAGCTGTCGGCACCGGCCTGGCCGCAGAATGCCCCGATCGAATTCCGTGAAGGTCTGGTCGTCGGCGCTGGTCCCGGCCTCGGTCGCTCCGCCCTGCCGGTTGACGTGGTCCCGGATCTTGTGGCGGGCCTGGCTGCAACTCCCCGGCCCGGGGACAAGCTCGCGCTGCCCGTGGGTCGAACGGCGCAATGGACTGCCGTCAAAGCGACTGCCGACGGGTCCTTCTCGAATCGGGGGCCGGGCGGGGGATATTTCCTCTTCACCTTCACCCTGGAAAAGCCAGCCACGATGCTGCTGGAAGCCTCCGGCGACTCCGCGGCCTACATCAATGGTCGGGTGCGGGCCGGCGATCCCTACGGATATGGATACCTGCGTCTGCCGGTCGCCCTCAATGTGGGGGAAAATCGCCTGCTTCTGGCCGGCGGGCGCGGAAAACTCAAGGTCCGCATTCTCCCGGTCCGTTCGCCCGCCATGCTCGATACGCCAGACGCCACGCTCCCCGATGTGTTGACCAACGATCGCGGCGCCCTGCTGGGTGCGGTCGTACTCATCAATGCCACAGCCCATCCGCTCGATGGCCTGCGGCTGATCGCCCGCGCGGCTGGGGCCTCCGACGCCGAATCAACCGATGTGCCGTCGGTCGCCCCACTGACGATTCGAAAGATCCCGTTCTCATTCCGAGTGCCCTCCGTCCTCTCCGCCGACAAGCTTGACGTCCGGCTGGAGCTGCAAAAACCTGGCGCTGACCCAGGCGCGCCGGCCCTCGACACCGCAACCGTCACGCTCCGGGTCCGCAAGCCCGATGAAGTGTACAAGCGCACCTTCGTCAGCCGGATCGACGGCAGCGTGCAGTATTACGCCGTCAACCCGTCGCGAAAACCTTCCAACGACAACCTGCTCGTCCTTTCGCTGCACGGCGCCGGGGTCGAGGCGCTCGGACAGGCCCAGGCCTACGGCGGCAAGGACTGGGCCACGTTGGTTGCCCCCACCAATCGCAGGCCCTACGGATTCGACTGGGAGGACGTCGGTCGGCTCGACGCGCTGGAGGTCCTCGACATCGCCGAGAAGACGGTCCCGCACGACCCCCGCCGCGTCGTGCTCACCGGCCATTCAATGGGCGGGCACGGCACTTGGCACGTCGGCCTCACCTTCCCCGACCGCTTCGCGGCGATCGGCCCCAGCGCCGGCTGGTCGAGCTTTTCCAGCTACGTCAACCGCCGCGGCGCAACCACCCGTCCGGCCTCGCCCGCCGACGCGATGTTCCGCCGCGCCGTGGCCGCCAGCGACACGCTTTCACTCATCCGCAACTCGCTGTGGGAAGACGTTTACATCCTGCACGGCGACGCCGACGACAACGTCCCGGTCCGCGAGGCCCGCCTCATGCGCGATGCTTTGGCGCCCTTCAATCACCGCCTCACGTATCACGAGCAGAAAGGCGCCGGCCACTGGTGGGGAAGCCCCTGCGTCGACTGGCCGCCGATGTTTGACATGTTCGCCAAGGCCCGGCTGCCGATTCCCGGCGACCTCAACGCCGTCGAGTTTGTCACCGCCAATCCGGCGGCGTCCGGTCGTTGTTACTGGGCCACCATCGAGCAGCAGATTCAGCCCCTGCGGCCCAGCAGCATCAATCTGAATCGAGATTCAAATCGTGTCAGCGGTTCAACCGTCAACTTGGCAATGCTGACGCTCGATCCGGCGATGATGGGAGTCGCGGTCCGTCAGGTCGATCTCGACGGCCAGAACGTCCTAATCCCGCACGATCGAAAGGCGTCCGATATGCTCGTGTTGGCTCGGCGGGACGGATCCTGGTCTTTGGCCCATGGCCTCGATCCTGCCCAGAAGAGCTCGCACCGCGGGGGCCCGTTCAAGCAGGCGTTCGCCAACCGGATGATGCTGGTCTACGGCACCGCTGGCGCCGCCGCGGAGAACGCCGCCGCTTACGATGCGGCGAGATACTTTTCCGAGGCGCTCGATTACCGCGGCAACGGCGCGGTAGACATCGTCGCCGACGCCAACTTCGATGCGACGGCCACCGCCGACCGCAACGTCATTCTCTTCGGCAACGCCGATACCAATCTCGCGTGGCCGAAGCTGTTGGCGTCATGCCCGATCAGGGTCAATCGGGGCTCCGTCCAAGTCGGCGATCGTCGCCTGGCCGGCAGCGACCTTGGTGTCCTGGTCGTCTATCCCCGCTCCGGCAGCGACGTGGCCCTGGTCGCTGCCGTGAGCGGCGCCGGCCCCGCCGCCATGAGCCGCGTTGGCCGACTTCCGCTTCTAACCAGCGGCATCGGCTACCCCGACTGGTGCGTGATTACCCTGGCCGACCGTCCCGACGCCGCCCCTGCCGCACGCGCGGCCGGCTTCTTTGCCAACGACTGGTCCATCGCACCAGACGACTCGGTCTTCGTCGCCGCCAACCGGAATGAAAACTGACCGCTGACAAATGACAATCTCGGGGTTTAGACGGTTCCCCTTTTTCTATAACCGATAGAACTGGAATAAAGCGGGAGGTTTGGTTAGTTTCTGCGGTCGGAAACCAGGCTTAGCTGTCCGGGGCGCGTGTCCCCGCGGCGGCGGCCATACGCCTCAGATGGGGAAAGGAACTCATATGCAGAGGCAGTCTCGTATCACTCGCGCGTTCGCCGTCGCCGCCATGACCGGTCTGGTGGCCGGGTCCGCGACCTCGCTCATCGGATGTAAGAGCGACAACAGCAGCCAGCCCGGCGTGTCCGCTTCCGGCGGCGGCGACAACACCGCCACGCTGGCCAAGCACGACTGCAAGGGCCAGAACTCCTGCAAGGGTCAGGGCGGGTGCAAGGCCGGCGACGCCGGCTGCAAGGGCAAGAACTCCTGCAAGGGTAAGGGTGGCTGCAACACCAATAAGCCGATGGAGTGATTTGCCCGGCTTCTCTCAGCCAAACCGGCTCGGCGGCCCCACTCGCCCGGCGCCGCCGGGCCTTTTTCACTTCACTCGTGCCCAACACGCGACGCATCGCACTCACCGGCGGGCCGGGCGCGGGCAAGACCCAGGCTTGCTTGGTTCTCGCCGCCGCGGCGCCCCACCTTTTCGTTCATGTCCCCGAGGCCGCTTCCCAGGTTTACGATCTGCTTCAGACGCGCTGGGACCGTCTTGACGCTGCTGGACGTCGTGAAGTCCAGCGGCAAATCTATCGCATGCAGCTCAACCAGGAAGCGACTTTCGCGCGATCGCATCCCGACAAAATTCTTCTGGTCGATCGCGGCTCGGTGGACGGCGCGGCGTATTGGCCCGACGGCCCGGACGCTTATTGGACTGATCTTTCCACGTCTCACACGGCCGAGCTGTCCCGCTACGATGCGGCCATATGGCTACAGTCGTCCGCCGCGATCGGCGCTTATGACGGCCCCGTTTCCAACCCCTGCCGCTTCGAGGACCCCGCAGCCGCCATCGATACCGGCGCGCGCCTCCAGCGCCTCTGGCAACCCCATCCGCGGCTGCACTGCGTCGAGGCCTGCCGCTGTTTCGACGACAAGCTTGCCCGCATTCGCGAGGTTCTTGGGACAATCGCGCGCAGATCATCGCCGCAGCAGATTCTCCCAGTCTACGGTTTCGATAGCCGCGACGATCCCGCGCGGTAGCTGTGGGCCGGATAACGGTTCGTCAGGAATCACGCACAGGACTTGCGTCTTCCCCCACCGCTCGATCGCCCGCGGATTGGTCTCCTCGGCGATGCTCGCATTCTCGGCCGGGTATCGATTGATGACCGTGCCGGCGACGGGAATCTTCGCCTCGCGCAGCGCACCGACCGTCAGCAGCGTGTGATTGATGGTGCCCAGGGACGGCCTTGCCACGACCAGCGCGGGCGCGCCCAGCCAAGACGCCGCGTCGCGAAGCGTGTGCTTCGAGTCCATCGGAACCATCAGGCCGCCGACGCCTTCGACGACCATGACGTCGCTTTCGCGGGCCATCGCGGCGATCGCGCGATCGATCGCCTCCCAATCCAGCGGCCGGCCTGACCGCTCGGCCGCCACCGCCGGCGCCAGCGGCTGCGCATAGCGTTGCGGGCAGATTACGTCCAGCGGGAAACGCGCTTCGGCACAATGGGCCAGGAATTCCGCGTCCTCACTGACCAGCCCCTCGCGCCTTCGCACGCAGCC
>DATKHW010000447.1:0-2306 GCA_035546275.1 Gemmataceae bacterium | reverse complement strand
GACTCCGGACCCCGCGACGGCCCAGCAGGCGGCGCTGATGCGAGCCGTGCGGACCTTTCCCAAAACGGGCGCTACGTCCGTCACGCAAGCGCTGTTTGCGGCCGTGGGGCGGCCAAGACCAGGCCAAGGCGTTGACCAGATCGTCCATTTGGTCCTGCAAGCCATGCCGAACACAGACGACGCACTTGTGCTAGACGCTTTATCCGATATAATAACGGCTCTGGCGCCGCAGCTGGCGCCCGCCGACGCCTATACGGCTGTACGATGGGCCCAATAGGCCATGGCCGGGACGAGCGACGCCCTTCACCGGCCGGTTCTTGCGGAGGCCGTCGCCGCGCTGATCGCGCCGGTTGCGCCGGCGGAGGTTCCCCTGCGAGTACGCCAACTGGCTTGCAACTTCGGGAACGCCAGCGCCCCTACAGGCCTTTTCGTTGCTACCTCATTCATTTCGCAATCGACGCCGCCGGCCGGACGGCTCACGGAGCAGCAGCTGGTCGATCTGCTCAAGATGCCGACGTGCGTACAGTCCGCCAGGCAGGTGATCGTCCGGCAGCTCGGCTGGCAGTGCGGTCAGACGTTCGCCGACAAGTGGGACTTCGTGGACTGGGCGCGCCAGCACCGCCCCGACCTCGGACCTCACCTCGCCGCCCGTGCGGCCGGCCAGCCCGTGACGGGCCGCACGCTTGCTTGTCGTTGCACCCCACGGCGCGGGTGGCGATAATCAAGCCGGTTTCCGGTTCATCCCAAAGAAGGTCGCGGCGCGGGTGCCGCTCCCGATCGCACGCGGATCCCGTGTTCGTCAACACCGAGGCGCCTCATGCTCAACCCGAATTGGAAACGGCTCGCCGCCCTGCTCCTGGGCGCCGGCCTCCTCACCGGCAGCGGTTGCGGCGGCTCGCATCCCGCGGCCCCGGCGCAGCCCGCGCCCGGAGCGCCGCCGCTGGAGGTGGCCAACCTCCGCAAGGCGGACGTCAACGACCTGGCGCCGGGCGATGTGCTGCAGACGCCCTACATCCTCTGGGGCGGCGACGTGGCCACTTTTATCGCCAACGGCGGCGCGACGACCGCGGCCGGCAGCATTTTCGACAAGCACGGCCTGAAACTCAATCTGGTCCGCGGCGACGACTTCGCCCAGCAGGTCAAGGACTACAAGGAGGGCCGATCGCCCTTCCTGCGCGGCACGCTCAGCATGATCGGCCAGGTCTCCGACGACATCGGCGGCGATGGCCGCACGCGCCCCGTCGTCTTCCTGCAGCTCACCTGGTCGGCCGGCGACCATCTGGTGGCCCGATCCGGTCTGCGCACGCTCAACGATCTGCCGCACAAAAAGATCGCCCTCCAGAAGGGCGGCCCGCACGTCGGCATGCTCAACGACATCCTCAACACAGCCCGCTTGTCCTGGAAGGACGTCGCCGTGGTCTGGACGGACGACGTCACCGGCGACAAAGGCCCGGCCGAGGCGTTCCGCAAGGACCCTAGCCTCGACGCCTGCTTCGCCATCACCCCGGACATGGCGGCGCTCACCGGCGGCCTCGACAAAACCGGCGACGGCAAGGACCAGACCGTGGCGGGCGCCCACGTCCTCGTCTCCACGGCCGACATGAAGCGCTCCATCGCCGACGTCTACGCCTGCCGCAAGGACTTCTTCGACGCCCACCGCGACGTGGTCGAGAAGTTCGCGGCCGGCTACCTCAAGGCCGTCGAGGAGCTGGTCGCCGTCAAGAACGAGGCGAAGGACAAGCCGACGGAGCGCTACACGGCCGTCCTGCGGCTGGCGCGACAGCTGTTCGGCAAGGACCTGGCCAGTGACGCCGACGCCGACGGCTTGATCTCCGACGCGGTCTTCGTCGGCCTGCCGGGCAATTACGCCTTCTTCAAGGACCCGGGCAACCTGAGTGGCTTCGAGGCCAAGCAGAAGGCGGCCCTCGACCTGGCCCTGAGCCTGGGCGACGCCAAGGTGCGCCGCGAGATGCTCCCGGCTGACCTGGACTACGCCAAACTGAAGGCGCTAGGCGATCTGACCGCCAAGGTGGACGCGCCGCGGACCGCGCGCTTCGCCGACAACCCCAAGGAGAAGAACACGCTCTACTCCTTCAACGTCTATTTCGGCGGAGGCCAGGACTTCTTTCCCGAGGCGCAGTACGGGGGCGACTTCCAGCGGGCCGTGGAGCAGGCGTCGCTGTTCGGCAACGCCCTCATCTCGCTCAAGGGTCACGCCAATGGGCAAGAGCTGAACTGGGAATTCCGCAAGGCAGCCGTCCAGCGCGGCCTGCTGACGGAGCGGCAGGGCAAATACTACCGCAAGG
>DATKHW010000446.1:0-3195 GCA_035546275.1 Gemmataceae bacterium | reverse complement strand
GCTGGCGCTCGACCCACCCTACAAGCTAGGTCGCCTCGGTGCCGACCACGCCGGTCTGGCCCATGAGATAGCCGCGAAGGTCGCAATAAATCTGCGTGCAGAGACGCCGCCACGCCGGGTCGCCGAACTGCGCGGGGTGCGGCGGCCGCAAGATGACCGTGATATGCAGCTGACTGCCGCGCGAGTCGTCCGGCCGTTCGAGGCGCAGCTCCATGTTGATGGGGTTGGGCCGGCGACCGAGGCCGAGCCACGACAGCGAGCCTCGCTGCGGCGCTTCATAAACGCTGCCTTTGCCGCCCAGCCGAACCCGGATGCGGCCGGGGACGCTTTCGACCACCTCGCCGCCCACGTCCTGGATGAAGCCGCGCAGCTTGAACTGGGCGATCGTCTCCGGCATCCACGCTTCCAGATGATGCACCGAGGCCAATGGGTCGTAGCCTTCCGGCGTTGCGGTCGCCGGCGGCGGCGCCGCGACCGGCGCCGTGGCGGCGGGCGGCGCGGTGTGCCGCTGCGTGGGCGGATACAGGGCGTCTTGCCGCGGCTTGGCGGATGTTAGGCCGTGGTCGCTGTGTTCGCCGTGATAGGACCCTTCGGATTCGGCCAGGGCGTTCTCGAAGCGCTCGGCCAATTCCCGCGCGCTGGTCGGCCGATCGGTGGGGTCCTTGGACAGGCACCACAGTACGACTTCTTCAATTTCGGGCGGGGCCAGACGGCCGGCCCCCAGCAGCGAAAACGCCGGCGGCGGTTCCACGGCGTGGGCCAGCAGCACGTCCATCGTCGATTTGCCGCCGAAAGGCAGCTGACCGGTCAGCAGCTCGTAGAGGATCACGCCGACGCTGTAGAGATCGCCGCGGTGGTCCATCTCTTCGCCGCGCGCCTGCTCCGGACACATGTAGCCGGGCGTGCCCACCGCGAAATCGTTGTTGCTCACCGCCGACAGCCGCATGTTGTTGTGGCTGTCGTTGCCGACGAGCTTGGCCAATCCGAAATCCATGACTTTGAGGATTTCATAAGGCGTGTTCGGATCGACGATCATCAGGTTGGCCGGCTTGAGATCGCGATGGATGATCGACTCGGCGTGCGCGACTTGCAAGACCTCGCACAGCATCCGCAGCAGGCGGGAGACGCGGGCCGGCGCCAGGCGATTGGAGTTGGCCAAGAGGTTGTCGAGCGTCACGCCCTTAATGTACTCCATGACGATGCACGGCCCCTGGGGGTCGTTGAGCGAGGCGTCGTAGAGGGTGACGGCGTAGGGATGCTGGAAGCGGGCCATCGCCAGTGTTTCACGGGTGAAACGCTCGCGGAATTTGGGGTCGGCGGCAATATGGTCGTGCATGACCTTGACGACCACTTGTCGGCCGAGATCGAGCTGCTTGGCGAGATAGACGCGGCCCATGCCGCCTTCGCCCAGCAGACGAATTGTTTCATACCGGCCCAGAAAAACGCGACCCACCATGGAGCGTATCCATCCCGTTCAGGAGAGCGGAATTGATGTCCGACTCAAGTGTAGGTCGCAATCGTCCACCGTGCGGCCGAAATCCACGGCGGCGTGAAACGAGCCGGAAGCGTCAGCGACGGTTTTCCGTCCGTCGCTCACGCTTCCGACTCGCTGAGGACCCGCACACGCCGCCCCTCGATCCGCAGCCGGCCCTCAGCGAACAGTCGCACGGCTTCGGGATAGACCTGGCATTCCTGCGCAAACACTCGCTCCGCCAGGGTTTCCGGCGTATCGTCTTCCAGGACCGGCACGGCGCGCTGGGCCACGATGGGACCGTGGTCGTATTCGTCGTCCACGAAATGCACGGTGCAGCCGCTGATCTTGACGCCGGCCTCCAGCACGGCCTCATGGACGTGCCGGCCGTGGAAGCCCTTGCCGCAAAAGGAGGGGATCAGTGCGGGATGGATGTTCAGTATGCGGCCCTGGTAATCCGGCGGCACGCGCAACAGCTGCAGGAAGCCGCCCAGACAAACCAGCTGCACGCCGGCGGCCCGGATCGGTTCGAAGAGGCGCCGGCTGAATTCCTCGCGCGACGGACAACCCCGCCGCTCCACGACGGCGGCGGGGACGCCCGCCTGCTGGGCGCGGATCAGGCCGAATGCCTGCGGGTTGCTGGAAACGACCTGGACCACGCGCGCCGGCATGCAGCCCAGTCGGCCGTCGGCGGCGTGGTCCAGCAGGTTTTGCAAAGTTGTGCCGCCGCCGCTGAGGAGGACGGCAAGGCGGAGCGGTGGATTCATGGTCGGCCCTTTCGCACGGCGGCCCGATAAGCCGCCCGTCTCCCAGCATAGGAGAGAGGCGGGCGGCGCGAAAGGGAGTCTGCTCCGACCATTGCGCTGCTAATGGCGATCGGGTCCAGAGGAAGTCGTGCCGGGCGGCGGCGTTCCGCCGGGTGGAGGGCCGGTTGGTCCGCCGGGTCGGGGGCCGCCCGTGCCGCCTGGGCCGGGGCCGAACGGGTTTGTGCCGCCGGCAGGAGGCCCGCCCGGACCGGGACCGAATGTACCGCCGGCCGCAGCGCCGCCCATGGGACCATTTCCTGGGCCGCCAGGACCGGGCATCATACCCCCACCGCGAATGAATCCCCCCATCCCGCCGGGGCCGCTCATGCCGCCTCCCGGAAACCCGCCCGGCCCCATCATGCCGGACCGCGGCGGGGTTTTGCCCTGGATCAGTCCGATGAACTGGCCAATGGCCTCCTGGCTCTCGGGCGTCGTCGTGACGGTAAGGCTCTCGCCATCGACCTTGGTCTCCAATGTCACCGCTCTCACGTTGTTCGTGAGCAGGGTCGCCAGGGCGTCCGCCGCGGCCGCGGTTTTTAGCTTATAAGTGACGCGCGTCAGCGTGATGACCTCGCCGGATGACTCGCCGGCGCCTGCAGCCGCGGCCCCGACGCCCGAACCCGTTGCCCGCCCCGTCGCCACAAAGCCGCCCGGGCCGCCGAGCGCCGCGTTGGGATTCGTCTGCGCCGCCCCGCCGCGCAGGTCCTGGATTTCTTTCAGCAGGCGCTCGACCTTTCTTTCCAGCTCGCGGATCTTCGCATCCCGGTCGGCGTCCGCTGCGGCCGGCTCCATCGGAGCGCCGCCCAAAGCGGCGGGCGCCCCGCCGCCGGCGTCGACGGCTCCCGCCGGCGCGCCGCCCGGCGCAATCGGCTGACCCACCACAGCCGGCGACGTCCGGGGATCCTCGCCCAGCGTCCA
>DATKHW010000445.1:0-3030 GCA_035546275.1 Gemmataceae bacterium | reverse complement strand
CGGCGGGAACGTGCTTCTGGTAGAACTCGGCGTAGCGCAGGCCGAGGTCGTCCATGTGCTTCAAGGTCTGTTCCAGGTCGAAATGACGGAAGGTGTACGTCTGGGCGCCGACCTTAAAGCCCCCGAAGGGATCATCCTCGGCGGCGAATCCGAGGCCGGGTGCGGCGGCGAGTCCGGCGGCGGCGGTCGCTCCGAGCTGGAGGAAACGGCGACGATCCAGGCGGCTTGACGGATGAGTCATGGCGGGAGTCTCCTTGTGGATGCGGAACGCGGCGAATGGGGTTGAGCTATTGGCGTACCGCGCGCAAACCGGAGAGTCAAGCGCCGCATGGACGGAATCGGCGCCTGCCCTGCCCTGCCCTGCCCGAAAACGAAAAGCCCCCGCGCCGGGAGGAACCCACGGCGCGGGGGACCTGAGGAGGGAAGTCGGGCCTCTTCCCCGGCGACGGCGGGGCTTATTTCTTGACGGCGAACAGGACGTCGATCTCGGCGTCGGTCGCCGTTTCCTTCCCCGTGCTTGTATCGATGATGAGGGCCGTGCCGTTCGGCGTCACCCAGACGAGGTGGTTGCCAAGCGTCAGCACCTCGCGCATCTTCGACTGCCGGTCCAGCAGCTTGAAGTAGGCGTCGCTCTGAGCCTTGATTGTGAAGGTCGGCATCTTGGCGTCGAAGCCCTCGTCGATCCACACGCCGCCGAATTCCAGGCAATTGCGACCGTTGACGTTCTTCAAGGCCGTCGGGTCAAGCCGCGACTGATTGCGGAGGTTGGCGGTTTGCAGGGACAGGTCCACGCCCATCTTTCCGGCTTGGACGCCCTCCTGCTCGCGTTGCTGGAGCAGGTCGCGCGCCCGGTCGTAGAGAGCCTTTTTTTCCTTGGCGTCCTTGCCGGCCTGGCCGGCTTCGCCCTTATCGCCGAGCTTGTCGAGGTTGGCGTCGGCGTAATTGCCGCGCTTGGTTTCCAGGTCGCCGGGCTTCGTCTGGTTCTCCTTCGCGAAGTCCTCGACGGATTTGGGTTTCTCCGCACCCGCGGCGCCGAAGCCGCCGCCGGATCCGGTCCCGGTCGTCAGCGCCGGAGGCGCCGCCCCCCCCGGAGCCGGTGCATTGAAACTGACGTTCGGCTTGCCGTCCGGCGCCCGGTTCTGCGCCACCGGCACCGCTGCGTCGGGGACGATCAGGTAGCTGGTGTACGGCGTTGTGATGCCATATTTCTTCGCCAGCGCAACCACCTCATCGACCAGCTCCTTCTTCTCGCCATTGGCGCGTATTTGATCCAGCATGTAGCCGACCTTGCGGCGGGCCCACAGCTGCTCTACGAAGGTATGGTCGTCCTTGGTCTTGTCGGGGAACGTCACGTCGTAAACGAATTCCTTCTTTTCCATACCGACCATGCCTTCCAGCTTGACGGCCGATGCTCCCTTGCCGTTGAAACGGCCCATGACAATCAGCTGGTTGTTGTGGAACAGGTCCGGCAACTCGGGCGGATATATCTCGTTGAAAGAGATGCTGTTCGTCGCCGACAGCTTCAGGTTCGTCAGCACGGGATTGCTGATCTTGCTGTAGAGGCCGCTCACCTTCGCCTCGATGTCCTCCTGCGGCCGGACGTAGCTGGAAAGCGCCCGGGTTTTGTCGGCGATCGCGTCCAGGAACGTCGCATTGACGTCGTCGCCGACGCCGAACGTGAAGATGCGTGTGTTGGCGGTGTTCTTGGCCTGGATATTCGCCAGAATCTTGTCTGTGTTCGTTTCGCCGATAGTCGGCATCCCGTCCGTAAAGAAAACGATGGTGAACGATCGTCCGGCGTCGCCGCTGCGGAAGTTCAATGCGGCTGCCATCGCGTCGTTGATCGCCGTACCGCCAGTCGCCTCCAGCTTCTGCACCCACTTGCTGGCCTCGGCCACCTGATCCGGCGTGGCGTCCAGCAGCTCATTGCGATACCGATTGACTGTCGTGGCGAAATTGATGAGCGCGAAGCGATCCTTCGATCCCAGGTTTTCCAGGCAGAACTTGAGCGCCTTGCGAGCCTGCTCCATCTTCACCCCGCGCATACTGCCCGACGTATCGAGAACCAGCACCATGTCGCGCGGGACGACCGCTTCCTTTTCCATCTCCACCTTGGGCGTCAGCAGCAGCGTGAAGTAACCGTCCTCCGACGCAATAGGCCGATGCGTCAGTATCGTCAGGCCCACGTCCTTCTCGCCGGTCGAATAGTACAGCTGGAAATCTTTGTCAAGCAGCGCCTGATTCTTGTCGAAATCGACGACCACTTCCCGATCGTTGGTTCGCTTCAGCGTAATGGCGTGCGTGGGGCTGTAGACGTTGGCCACGCCGTTCTGCGATTTGATCGTCGCCGTGATGGAGAAATCCTCCAGCGTGGCGGTCGCCCTGCCGTCGGTCTTCAGCGGATAAACATACTCGACGACGCCGTTGTCATTGCCGGCGATGCTCTGGAAGGTCAGACCGATCTTCTGATCGCCGTGCGGCGGAATGGGGAAGACCTTGAGCTGGGCCAGGTTGTTGCCGAGGTATTCGAGCAGCCCGGGGTCCTGGCTTCTCCGGACGATGCTGGTATAGATGTCGCGCGCCTTGGACGCCTCGATGATCTCGCCTTTGACCTCCTTGCCGTCCACCCACATGCTGAAATGGTCCAGGCTGGCGCCCTTAGGCAGCGGGAAGACATAGGTCGCTTCGAGGGGCCGGTCCGTGTGGTTGCGGAAAGTCTGCTCAACGTGCGTGACGGCGACCTGGTCCTCGACGGCGATGGTCACCTTGTGGTTGAGCATCGCCAGCGGTGGGACGGTCTTGTCTTCGGGGATGAGCAGCCCGCGGGCGTGGGCAGCAGCGGCCCAGGCCAGCAGCAGGGCCGCGACCGGCAAATAGCGGCGCATGGTCGCTCCTTTGTGAATAGAGGCGCGGAGTCAGGTCCGCCAGTAAGACGAGGCTGGGGACGATTTGGATTGGCCGGCGCCGGGGCTGTTACGATGCGGTTACAGACGGCCGCACGGATGCAAAGAAAAACCGCCCGGCGGAGCA
>DATKHW010000444.1:0-2874 GCA_035546275.1 Gemmataceae bacterium | reverse complement strand
GGACCCCGTCCCGCTCCGAGCCGACGAACGCGGCGGCCTTCGGGTTGGCGATTCTCGCGTGTCTTTAGACACGCTCCTTCACGAATACGAGAACGGCGCCGACCCCGAGGGCATCGTCAACGCGTATCCGACGCTCCGACTGGCCGACGTCTACGCCGTCATCGCCTACTGCCTAACCCATGCCGAAGAGGTGAAGGAATATCTGCAAAGGCGGCAGCACGAAGCCTCCGCGCTGAGACGGGAGATTGAAAGCCGCCAGCCGGGGCGTGCGGAGTTGCGCGCCCGGTTGCTGGCGCGCCGCGCGCGCCAGGAGCACGGCCATGCTTCCACTGGCAGCTGACGAAGATGTAAACGGCAACATCATTCGCGGTCTGCGGCGCCGCGAGCCCGGCATCGACCTCGTTCGGGTTCGCGACGTGTTTCCGGCGGGCACGCCCGATCCAATGGTCTTGGAGTGGGCCGCCAGCAACGGTCGTGTCCTCATCACCCAAGACGAGAATACCATGGTCGGCTGCGCTTGGGATCGGGTGCAAGCTGGCCTGCCGATGCCAGGGGTCATCGTACGCGGCAAAGGAGTGACCATCCGCCAGGCCATCGACGAACTCCTGCTGGCGGCATGCTGCGGCGTCGCCGACGATTTCAAGGATCAGGTTCAATTCCTGCCCCTGTGATCAGCCGGCGCCATCACCGCTCTACATCCACCACCACAAACGCATCCCCCCCGTCCGCCGCTTCCCCCGACCGCACCCGCAGCGCCAGCGGCAGCCGCCCCGCCGGCGCCGCGTCCGTCAGCTTCAGCGTGAAATCCCCGCGCACTTCGCCGCCCGGCCCGACCTCGAATGTCCAGCTCTGATCCTCCGTCAGCCCGCGCCCCTCCAGCACGATCGTCAGCTTCTCCGCGTGATCCAGCGGATTGCTTGCGACCAGCGTCGCGTTCAGCGTCGCCCCGGGCTTCGCCTTTTGCACCAGCGGCTCGACGTGGATGCGGCTGGGGTTCCAGTCGTGCAGCAGACTGCCGCTGACGCACACGGCGTCGGCCGCCTTGGCGCACTCCTTGCCCCATTGCACCCGCCGCCGGAAATCCTCCGCGTTGAACTCGAACGCCCCGCCGTGCTCCGCCAAGACCCAATCGGGCGCCGCGTCCAGCACCTTCTGGGCGCTCTCCGCATACGGGAGCGGATAACTCCGGTTTAATCCCATCCAGCCGCCCGTGCCGCTGAACTGGTCCTGGTGGAAGAAGTTGTCGGCCGTGAAATAGCAGCGCTTGCCGTCGATCGTCGTTTCGACGCCCATCGTGAATTCGGTCTGGCCGGGCAGGTGATGGAAGCGCAGCCGATATTCGCGCCAGGTCAGCACGTCGCCGTCCTTGGGCCGTTTGTCGAATTTCACCGGCCGCGGGTCGAGGAACGGCGCCCGCAGCAAATACGGATCGGCCAGCGGCGTCGCCAAGCGGTCCAGCGTCCACACTTCCGGCTTATCCCGCTCCAAAATGGTGTAGATGCCGTCATAGTGGTCGTAGTGGGCGTGGCTGAACATCACCACTTCCACCTTGCCGAGCTTTTCGTCGGCCTGGATTTTCGGAATCTGCGTCGCGCTGTGCGGGTCCCACGGATCGATCACCAGGTACGGCTTGCCGGCGTCTTGCGACACGAGAACGTAGGTGTTGCCGGTCAGATAAAGGTGTTCCGAAATCCGCGACCACGGTTTGGAGCCGTTCGACTCGGCCTGTTCCTTCGCCAAGAAGGCGTACTTGGGCGCGTCCTGTAGGCGCTGCTTGGTGTAGCGCTCGAAGCTCTTGAGGAAGCCGACTTCCTCGGCGGCGTCGGCGGTGCGCGTCAGGGCGCCGACGGGGTCCTGCGCAATCGCATCGCCGTGGGCCGGCAACAAGACCGACGGTTTCAGATCGGCGAGTTTACGGAGCGATTGAACCGTCGGTTTGAGGCCAAGGTCGGTCCAGTGGTCCCAGTCGGTCGTGTAGGGCGACCAGAGCTTGCCGGGCGCGGCCAGAGCGTCGCCGCAGAAGAGAAGCAGCGAACCGTCCTGCCCCTTGCGGGCGGCGTAGGCGACGTGGTCGCGCGAATGGCCCGGCGAGTCCACCACGGTGAGCCGCCAGCCGTGCCAGTCGATCGCCTGACCGTCGGTCAGGCTGCAATCGACGCCGTCGAGCCCCTCCGGCAGCACGAGGTACGCCGTGTTCGAGTTGCGCAGCGGCAGCGATTCCTTCCAGTATTTCCGCACGCCGTCGGGCGTCAGCCAATCGGCCGACGCCTTGGGGGCGCGCACCGGGACCTTGTCGGCGAGATAACGGCCGGCGAAGGCCGCCGTGTCGCGGTCATGGTGCGTAAGGAGGACGGCTTCGATCTTTTTCATCCCTTGCGCCTTTAGGCCGTCCGGAGCGCAGGGGGCATCGATGAGGAGAGCGGCATCCCCGTCCAGGAGAGCGTAGCCGAACGGCGGACCCGGCGAGCGGAAGACGCCGGGGACGACTTCCTTCCAGCCGTCGGAGGGTTTGGCCTCGCCGCCGCGCCCGGCGACCAACCAGGCGGCGGCCGACAGCGCGGCCAGGCACAGCACGGCCAGCAGAATGCGGATCTTCATGGGAGCAGCTCCGGGGCGGCGGCCTTGATTGTACCGCGGCCGCCGGCGCTCTCAACCGAATGTTGTATGCGATGTTTTATTTTTTAGGAACGAATTCGTCCGCATATCGGTCATGCTCGCGCCCGGCGATGCGGCGGCTGAGGCGACGCTCCGAAGGGCTGCACTTGTGGGCCGCGATGATCGGGGCCGTCCAACACATGCCTGTTTGGCCTGACGCTCGGCTAAGCTGCCGGGGCCGGCTCGGAGGGCGCAGATTCCGGAGAACCTGAATGGCGG
>DATKHW010000443.1:0-4891 GCA_035546275.1 Gemmataceae bacterium | reverse complement strand
GCACCGTCCCTCCGGGGGCTGACGCCCCCCGGCTTGCTTTATTTCGTCTGTCGTTTGCGCGCCCGACGCGGCGCATGCCTTCCCGCCTCCGTCAGCGGTATGGCCGTCGGGACAGACTCCTTCAAGCGCCGCGCCGCGTTTTCGGCGGCCAGCTCCAAGAAGCGCTCCTGGCTGCGCACCCGCGGCGTGGACGGTTCGATGGGCAAACGCCGGTAGACGCCGTCGGCCAGCAGTTCCCGCGCCTTCACGTTGTCCGCCATCGTCGTCGCCAGGATTTCTCTGATAAGCCGGTTCTTCAAATCCGGCGGCTCAATCGGAAAGACCACTTCCACGCGCCGGCTGAGGTTGCGGTCCATCCAATCGGCCGAGCCGATGTACACGAGCGGATCGCCATTGTTGCCGAAATAATAGATGCGGCTATGTTCCAAAAAGCGATCCACAATAGATTTCACGCGGATATTGTCGCTGACCGCCGGCAGCCCCGGCCGCAGCGCGCAAATGCCGCGGCATACGATGTCGATGGGGACGCCCGCCTGGCTGGCCCGGTAAAGCGCCTGCACAATCGCCGGCTCCAAGACGCCGTTGATCTTGGCGACGATCCGTCCGCCCTTGCCGACGCGTTGCAGTTCTGCTTCGGCGTCGATCCGCTCGATCATGAACGACTGCATCCGGCTTGGCGCCACCACCAGCTTGCGCCACTGCGGCAACTCGCCGTAACCGGTCAGGTAGTTGAACAGCGCCGAGGCGTCTTCGCAGAAATCGGGGTTGCAAGTGAAATAGCCGAGGTCGCTGTAGATGCGGGCCGTCTGCGGGTTGTAATTGCCGGTGGCCAGATGGACGTAGCGGCGGATGCCGTCGTCCTCGCGGCGGACCACCAGGCACACCTTGCAGTGCGTCTTCAGGCCGATAAAGCCGAAAACCACGTGGACGCCTGATTTCTCCAGCTCGCGCGCCCAGACAATGTTGCGCTCCTCGTCGAGGCGGGCCTTCAGCTCGATGACGGCCGTTACCTGCTTGCCGTTGTCGGCGGCCCGTTGCAGCGCCCGGACGATCGGTGAGTCGCTGCTGGTGCGGTACAGGGTCTGCTTGATCGCAAGCACTTTCTCATCGTCGGCCGCGGCGTTGACGAAATCCACGACGTGGCTGAACGACTCGTAGGGATGATGCATCAGGATATCGCGGCCGCGGATGGCGGTGAACGGGTCGGGCGCCTGCGCGAACTCGAACACCGGCTGCGGCACGAATTGCTTGTCGCGCAGATGCGGGTAGCCCGGCAGGCCGTGGATCTGAAACAGACCGTTCAGATCCATCATGCCTGGAATGCGAATCACGTCGGAGGCGTCGAGGCCGAGAGCCCTGGTCAGGAAGTTTTCGATCTCGACGGGGGCGCCGTCTTCAATTTGCAGGCGCACAGCCGCGCCGCGCCGCCGTTTGCGCACCTCTTGCTCGATCGCCTTGAGCAGGTCCTCGACTTCGTCGTCGTCGATTTCGATGTCGCTGTCCCGCGTAACGCGGAAGGCGGCGTCGGCGCCGAGCATCATGCCGGGAAACAAGTCCGGCAGGTGCATCCGAATCACCGTCTCCAAACCCGTGAACACATGTTTAATCGCCCCGCCCGGTTCCACGGGCAGCTGGACGAAGCGGGCCAGCACCGCTGGCGCCTGAACGACCGCGAACAGCTGTTCCTCGTCGCCCGGCCGGCGCAGCATGACGGCCAGGTTCAGCGATTTGTTGAGCAGGTGCGGGAACGGGTGGCCAGGGTCGATGGCCAGCGGCGTCAAGACCGGGAAGATTTCCCGCTGGAAAAGCAGGCGGAGATGCCGCCGGTCGGCTTCGGTCAGGTCCTTCAGATTGCGGAGGACGATTCCTTCCCGTTCCAGAGCAGGCAGCAGATCTTCTCGGAGGCAACGGTAGGTTTCTGCGGTCATGCGGCGGACGGTTTGTTCGATGCGCTCCAGCTGTTCCTTGACCGGCATGTGGTCGGCGCCGGAGCCGTAGGCGATTCCCGCTTGCACCTTCTGCTGCAAGCCGCCGACGCGGACCATGAAGAATTCATCGAGATTCGACTCGAAGATGGCGAGAAACTTGAGGCGTTCCAGAAGCGGCACGGCTGGATCCTGGGCTTCTTCCAGCACACGGCGATTGAACTCCAGCCAGCTCAGCTCGCGATTGATGTAGAGCGCCGGGTCCGACAGGTCGGGCGCCGCCGGCGCCTTCACCGAATCCATGACCAAACCTCCCCACGGGGATAAGGGGGTATTATAACAGCGAAGGCTCCCGCCGGCCCACCACAATCCACGGAAACTCCCATGCGTGAAAGCATTCTGGCCGAGCAAACGCACGCCTTCGTCCGCTCCGTGCAATGGCAGGCGGCGGTGCTGCCCTTCGGCGCCACCGAGCCGCACAACCTCCATATGCCCTACGGTACGGATACGGTTCAGGTGGAGACTCTGGGGCGGCTGGCTTGCCAGCGCGCCTGGGAGGCGGGCGCCTGCGTGGCAATGCTTCCACCGATCCCTTATGGCGTGAACACCAACCACCTGAAGATTCCCGGCGCCCTGGCGTGCAGCGTTAGGCCGACCACGCTGCTGGCGCTCCTTACGGACCTGGTGGATTCGCTGGAGAGGCAGGGCGTGCGAAAGCTCGTGCTGCTGAATGGCCACGGCGGCAATGAGTTGAAACCGCTGACGCGCGAGCTGCACCACCGAACCAGCGTTTTCCTCTGCGTCTGCGACTGGTTCCGCATGGCCAAGGACGTTTACCCTGGCTTGTTCGAGCAGCCCGGCGAACACGCCGATGAAGTGGAAACAAGCCTCGGGCTGGCGTTTTTCCCCGAACTGATGCACATGGAACAGGCCGGGAAGGGCGAAGCGCGGCCGTCTCGCTTCGACGCGGTGAACAAGGGTTGGATCGCGCTAACGCGGCCTTGGCACCTAGCCACTGCGGATACCGGCATGGGCGATCCGTCGGCGGCCGCGGCGGACAAGGGCCGGCGGCTGATGGACGTGCTGGTGGAACGGCTGGCGGGATTCCTCACGCAGCTGGCGGCGGCGCCGATGGACGACAAGTTTCCCTTTTAGCGAGGCGCCATCGCCGATTTACGGCGCCTGCTCCAAAGCTCGGAAAACAGGATCGTCCTGCAGGGCCTGGAAAATCTTGGCCTGGTCGGGTTTCTTCAGCTCCTGCATCGAAAAGCCATGCTGGGCGGCGTTCTTCAACCATTGCAGAGACTCATCGGCGTAGGACCGGGCCAAACGGCTTCGGTCCGGCTCCGCCAGCTGGCTGTCGTCGCCGGCCAGTGCAGCGCATCGAGCCAGGAAGCACGCCGCCCGGTACTCAAACGTTCCCGAGCCGGGGAACAGCGCCGGAATCGCCCGCGCCGCCTCCGCCGCCGGCGCATGCTCCTTCAATTGGAGCAGCGTCTCGGCCAGGCTGCGGTAGTGATCCGCCAGGCTGTCGCGGAATATTGGATTGTGCGGCTGCGCCTGCCGCGCGGCGGCCAAGTCGGCGACGGCTTGCTGCAGCAGCGGCCGAGCTTCCGGCCAGTTTTCCCGCTTGGCGAGCGACCAGCCCTGGTTGCCCAGCGTCATGCCGAGAAGACCGCGCTGCCGCATCGCGTCACCGTGCTGCTCCGCGATCAGCCGCTCCACCAGTTCCCGCGCTTCCGACCAAACCCTATCGGCTGCATCCAATTCATCGCTATGGGCCAGCGCGCCGCCGTAACTGTTGAGGGTGTTGGCCAGCTCCTCGCGGAACAGCGGGGTGCGGGGGAAGTCGCGCACCAGGTCAGCCAGCAAGGCGCGCGAGTCTGTATGCGCGGATCGAGCGTCGGCCCAGCGACTTTGCGCCGCGAGCGCAAGGCCGTAATTGTTGAGGGCGACGGCCTCCTCAAAGCGGTAATTGGTATTATCGGGATCGGCCTGCACCAGGTCCTTTAGCAGCGCGATCGCCCGCTGGTCGTCCGCCTCCGCCCGATCCATGCGGTTCGTGGCCTGCAACATCAAACCGCGGTCCAGTAAGGCGCGGGCCAGGTGGCGCTTGTCTGCTGCTTCGGCGACATTGGCATCGACAAGCGGTTGCAGCAAGCCGACGGCGACGTCGTAGGACGCCTCCGCTTCGGCGGCGCGGTCCGTTTCCGTACAAAGGAGGCCCATATTGTACCGTGTCTGCGCCATCTCGCGCCGGTAGGCCGCGTCTTGTGGGAATTGCTCACATAGATCCTGTTCGAGCGACAAGGCCCTGCGACAGGCCTCCTCGGCCTCCGACGGCCGACCGCCGAGTCGCAGCGACTCGCCCAGCCAATTCTCGCTTTCCGCCAGATCCTCGCCGTATTCCGGCTCGCCCGGTCGTTCCGCGTTTAGGCGGGTTAGCATGGCCGACGCGTCGCGGTAAGCCTGCTGCGCATCCTCTTGTTCCCCCAACCAGCGGTGGATGTCGGCGACGCGCTTATGCGCCAGGGCCACGCGCAGCCTCTGTTCCGGCGAGTCGCCCTTCTCCTCCAACAATCGTTGGGAGAACGCCAACGCCTTGTTCAGCAGATCGCGGCGCTTCTGCTCCATGTGCGGTTCATAGGCGAGCTGCTCGTCGCCGACCTCGGTCAGCAGCTCATCGACCGCGTTCACGGCAAGTTGGAAGTTGGCCTCGGCGCGGTCGCGCTCGGCGCGCAGATGAGCGTTGTACCACAGTACTCCGGCCAAACCGATGAGCAGTCCGGCGGCGAGGACGACAATTAGGGCCGCGGCCGTCGGCCGACGCCGCGCCCACTTGAAACATCGCTCTACCGGCCCGGCCGGCCGCACCTGGATCGGCTTGCCGTCGAGAAAGCGTTCCAGGTCGTCCGCCAGCGCCGCGGCCGAAGCGTATCGCTCGCCGGGTTTTTTGCGGAGACAGT
>DATKHW010000442.1:0-29798 GCA_035546275.1 Gemmataceae bacterium | reverse complement strand
TCTGTTTGGCCGCTTCGGCGGGCTCAAGTCGGAGTACCACGCCCGCCATCGCCTGCGCCAGGGCATGAAGCGTATCAGCGTCGCCTGTCCGGGCCATCGCATCCAGGATTTGCTGCGCGGCGAGCGCCGCTTCGTGGCCGTCGAACTGCGGCGCCAGGGCGGCCACGCTCTCCGCCAGCACGCGAAGCGCGTAGGCGCTATCCGCCTTGGCCATCGCTGCAAATACGCGTTCGGCGACGGCCGCCGCCGATCGGGCGCCTTCCTCAGGACCGAGTCGGCGCGCCAGGGCCGCGACCGTTGCCGCCAGGGCGCGAAGCACGTCCGGCTTGTCCGCGCCGGCGCTAACCTTCACAGCTTGCCCGCAGATTGCCGACGCTTCATCCGTCCCGAGGTGCGGCGCCAGAGCGACGGCCGCCGCCGCCAGGTCGCGAAGAGCGTCCGCCGTGTTCGCTTTGCCGATCTCTTGAACGATGCGGCGTGCGACCTCCGCCAGATGTCCCTTGTCCTGCGGATTGAGGCGCGGCGCCACGGCCGTCGCCGCCGCCGCCAGGGCGCGAAGACCGTCGGCGTCGCGGGTCTTCGCCAGCCCCTCCATGATGAAACGCATACTGGCCCCCGCGTGCTTGGTCGCCGCGTCGGCGCCCAGGCGCGGTTCGAGGGCCGCTGCCGCCTCAACGAGCGCGCTCATCGCATAAGGGTTGTCCGCCTTGCCCATCGCCTCAAGAGCCAGCCGCGCGGACGCCGACGCATCGTCGGGCCCGAGCGGCGCCGCCAGAGCGGCGGCGGCCGCCCCCAAATCGCGAAGGGAGGCGTCGTCGCGCGTCTTGGCGATTGCGGTTAGCGTCTGTCCGAGCACCGCCGCCGCGTCTTCCGATCGGAGCCCCGGCGCCAGATTCGCCGCCGCCTGCGCGGCGGCGCGGAGATCCTCGAAGCGGGCTGGCTTGACCATCGCCTCCACCGTCTCCTGCGCGGCAGCGCGGAAAAACTCCCTATTTCCGTGACCGAGGGCTAGCCCGATCAAAACGCAGTCGGTGCGTGCGTTCAGATCGCTCCTCCCGTCTCGCACCCGCGCTAGTAGCAACGCCTCAACCTCCTGCCGTCGCCCCAAGTCCAAACCAACCGCCGCATGAACGGCCATGTCTGCTCGGTTCCGCAACTGCCGCGTCGTCACGGGTAGTTTCAGCGCCTCCTCGATGAACAATCGGCGGACTCGCTGATTGCTGTCCCCCGCCAACTCCCAAAGGGCGTCGATTTCGGGATCGGTGGCCTTATCGGTCTGCTGACCAAGCGGCCGCAGCAGGCTCCGGGCCAGTGTCTCCTCCAATCGTTTGTTCGCGTCGTCGAGTTGGGTGTTCGCTTTGTTGAGCTGTGAATTCGTTTCGCTGACCTGTTTCTCCTGCTCCGTCACCTTGCCGAGGGCGTCCTTGGTCTCCGTCTCATGCCGATGAGATTCCTGCAAGTTGACATTGGACGCGACGGCGAAGTAGGTGGAAAAGCCCAGGCCCAGCAGCAACGAGAGGATAAACAGGGCCATGAGCGCGGCGACCGTCGGCTTCCGCCGCACCCACCGCACCGCCCACTCCCACCGCCCCTCCGGCCTAGCGCGGATCGCCTCCCCCTTCAGCCATCGGCGAAGGTCGTCCGCCAGCGCTCGCCCCGTCGCATAGCGCCGGCCCGGCTCCTTCGCCATCGCTTTGACACAAATTGTCTCCAAATCGCGCGGAATCTTGTCGTTGGTCCGTCGCGGCGGCCGCGGCTCGTCCTGCAACACCTGCAGCAGCAGCATGCGCTGCGTTCCCCGGAACGGCAGCTCGCCCGTCAGCAGCTCGTACAGCACCACGCCGAGGCTGTAGACGTCCCCGCGGCCGTCCACCGTGTGCCCCTCGCCGCGGGCCTGTTCCGGCGCCATGTAGGCCGGCGTCCCCAGCACCTGCCCCTCCACCGTCATCGTGATCTCGCCGGCCTCGCGCTTCGCCAATCCAAAGTCCATCAGCGGCGGCCGGCCGTCCTCGCCGATCATAATGTTGGACGGCTTTACATCGCGGTGGACGACGCCGTGATCGTGGGCGTATTGCAGCGCGTCGGCGACAGCGGCAATCAGCTCCGCCCCATCGCGGAAGCCCGGCCGCCGCGCCGACAGCAGGTCGGCCAGCGTCGCGCCCTGGACGAAGTCGCTGACGATGAACGGCAGCCCGTCGGCCTGGCCGACCTCATGCACCGAGACGATGGACGGATGCCGCAGCTGGGCGGCGCTGCGGGCCTCGCGCAGAAAGCGATCCAGTTCCTGCGGCCCCGCCAGGTTGCCGGCCCGCGGCGCCTTGAGCGCCACGGTACGCTCCAATTCCGGGTCTCGCGCCTTGTAAACCGTGCCGAAGGCGCCGCTGCCGACGACTTCGATCAGCTCGAACTTGCCGACCTTCTGGCCGGCGCCGACTTGCCCGCCTGTCGTGGAGCCGCCTTCCAAGTGAAAGCTGGAACCGCAAGATGTGCAGACAATCTCCTCGCGCGGCGCGATTTTCACCACCTCGATGGGATTCCGGCAGTGCGGGCAGATGATGTGCATGGCCGTCGCCTTTGACGAAGAGGGAACGGGATGGATTATCGCCCCCGGACGGGGCCGCTGCAATTGAAAACGCCGGCGCCGCGCTATTTGGCCGCTCCCTTGGCGCCGCTCTTGTGGCCGCGCGACGGTGCGATACAATCGGGGAGGACGAACGATCAGAAGAGGGGCCGCATTCGCCTTTGATCGCCCAGCCGGGAAGCGTCGATCCACTGCTGCATCGGAGGCGTCCCATGTCCCCGGACGATGCGACGGAAGCCTTTCGCACCATTGACCGCTACCAGCTTCGCGAGCTGTTGGGCGCCGGCGCGTTCGGCTGCGTCTATCGCGCCTTTGATCCGCGGCTGGAGCGCGACGTCGCCTTGAAGGTCCTGCGACCGGGGCGCACCAGCAGCCGGGAGGCCGTGGAACGCTTCCTGCGCGAGGCCAAGGCCGCGGCCAAGCTGGTGCATCCGCACATCGTCCCGGTTTACGACGCCGGCCGCGACCAAGACGCCTACTACATCGCCTCGGCCTTCATCCGCGGCCGGACGCTGGCGGCGGCCCTCCCCGTGGGCGGAATGGCGCCGCGCCAGGCGGCGGAGCTGGTCGCCCAGCTGGCGTCGGCCCTGGGCTATGCCCATCAGCACGGCGTGCTGCACCGCGACGTGAAGCCGGAAAACATCCTGGTGGACGAGCAAGGACGGCTGCACCTGACGGACTTCGGCCTGGCGGCCTGCATGCACCAGGACGATACGCGGCTGACGCAGGACGGCGCGATCATCGGCACGCCGGTCTGCATGGCCCCGGAACAGGCGGCCGGCGTCGCGGGCCAGATCGGTCCGCGATCCGACCTTTACAGCGCGGGCGTCGTGCTCTATAGGCTGCTGACCGGGCGTTTGCCTTTCGACGCGCCGCATTGGGCGGCGCTGGTGTATCAGGTCGTCAACGTACCGCCGCCGCCGCCGTCGCGCTTCCGGCCCGATCTGGACGGCGCCTTGGAAGCGCTTTGTTTGAAGGCGCTGGCGAAGCGTCCGGAGGAGCGCTTCGACAGCGGCGAGGCGATGGCGGCGGCGCTGGCCGATTGGGCGGCCGCGGCCCCCAGGCCAGGGTCGAGCGCTATATACATAGCGCGGCTGACGTCGTCCGCCAAGCCGGCGCCGAAGAACGCGGCCGGCCCACCGGCGTCTGTGACGCCCTTCGCAACGACCGCCCCGGCGGAAGGGCGGCGCGGCGTCCGCATCTCCCGGCGCTGGGTGCTGGGGGCCGTCGTTTCCGCGGTTGTCCTAGCGGCAGCTATTACGGTCTATTTTGTCGCTTATCGCCGGTCGTCTCCACCGGAGGAGACGCGGGCCGGACGAACGGCGCCGTTGCGGGCCCTCGGCCCGTTCGACGCGGTGGAAGCAAAGCAGTTGCAGCAGGCGTGGGCCGAGCATTTGGACGCGCCGCTGTATCGCGAAGTGGACCTGGGCGACGGCGTTGCGATGAGGCTGGCGCTGATCCCGCCCGGCTCGTTCCAGATGGGATCGCCCGATGGGGAACGAGACCATCGGGTGGACGAAAAACGCCATGCCGTTGAAATCAGCCAGCCGTTTTACTTGGGCGTCTGCGAGACGACAAAACGGCAGTTCGCGGCGTTCGTGGAGGCGGAAAAATACCTGACCGAAGCGGAGATGGACGGCCGCGGCGGCTGCGGCTACAACGCGGCGACGCGCGCCCTGGATCAGGACCCCAAATACAGTTGGCGGAACGTCGGTTACAGTCAGTCGGACGACGATCCGGTGGTGAACGTATCGTGGAACGACGCGGCGCGCTTCTGCCAATGGTTGAGCAAAAAGGCGAAGACGCGCTGCGAATTGCCGACGGAAGCGGAATGGGAGTACGCCTGTCGGGCCGGCACGGGGACGCGCTTCTGGTGCGGCGGCCAGGACGAGGACCTCAAGGGCGCCGCCAACGTCGCGGACGCCTCGCTCGTGGAGAAATATCCGCGCGCGACCTGGGCCGTTCCGTGGGACAGCGGCTACCCCTTCACGGCCCCTGGCGGCATGTTCCGGGCCAATCCCTGGGGCCTTTACGACATGCACGGCAACGCCTGGGAATGGTGCACGGACTATTACGACGCCGACTATTACGGGCAAGGCCCGATGAAGGACCCGGTCAATCTTCAGCAGCGGCCGGCGCGCGTGCAGCGCGGCGGATCGTGGCACGACGGTCCGCCGCTCTGTCGCTCCGCTTTCCGTCTGAGCGCCGCGCCGGATACCCGAAATTTCAACGTCGGCCTGCGCGTCGTGGTGCGCTTGCCGTGAAGGAAAGTGGACCTCCGCTCTCTCCTTTATTCCTCAAATTCGCGGGAAGGAAACGCTGCTCGCCGGACACGCGCGGCCGATTGGAAGAATCGTCCAAGATGCCCGAAAAAAACTTGCGGAGGCGAAACCATCTCTGTAGCATTTCCTTACCATTCGAGCGGCGAAACGGAAGGAATGGGACGATCTCCACTGCCGGACGGTCTGTTGCCATCCCCATCCCCGACGCCGTCGCGGCTAAGAGTCTGTCCCGGAAGGCTAGGGTCCTGGGTTGGAATCCCGGCTTTAGCCGGATTCCCCGCCGCAAACCGGCTAAAGCCGGGACTCCAACGCAGCGGCTGCCCCCTTATGGGACAGTCACTAAGTGAGGTTTTCACCAAAAGCATTCATCCGGACGCTGCATCTGCTTGGGAGACATCGATGTTCACCGCACTCCGCTTCCTGCGTAAGACCGTCCAATCGATACGCCGCCGCCGCTACACTTCAAGTCGGCCCGTGCGTCGCACCCCGCGATTGCTGCTGGAGGGGCTGGAAACGCGAACCGTGCCGTCCGCCTCGCCGCTGGCCAGTCCGCTGAGCGTCGTGGTTCCTCTGGCGGGTTCCGGCCCGGCTTCCGCCCCGTTTGCGCCCATTGAGATCGCCGGCGCTTACTCCATGCCTTCGTCGGTGAGCAACCCGAACAACACGACCATCGCCATCGTGGACGCCTACAGCGATCCGAACATCGCCGGCAACCTGGCGACCTTCGACGCACAATGGGGCGTCTCCGCCCCGCCGTCATTCAAGCAGGTGAACGAGACGGGCGGGACCCGGCTGCCGGCCGGCGACGCGAATTGGGGGCTGGAAATCAGCCTCGACGTCGAATGGGCCCATGCGATGGACCCGACGGCCAACATCCTGCTCGTCGAGGCGAGCTCGAGCAGCATCAACGACCTGATGACGGCCGTCGGCTACGCCGCCAGCCACGCCAGCGTGGTTTCCATGAGCTGGGGCGCCGGCGAGTTCAGCGGCGAAACCGCCTTCGATACCGGCAGCGGCGGGGTCTCGGGCTTCAAGGGGTTCGCCAACTATCCCAATACCACGTTCGTGGCCTCCGCCGGCGACAGCGGCAGCGCCGTGGAGTGGCCGTCCGTGTCGCCGGATGTCGTGTCGGTGGGCGGCACGACGCTGTCCGTCAACGAAACAACCAGCGGTTCCACCACCACCTACAGCTACGGCTCCGAAAGCGCTTGGGCCGACGGCGGCGGCGGCGTCAGCTCCTACGAAGGCAAACCCACGTATCAGAACGGCGCCCAGTCCTACAGCACGCGCACCACGCCGGACGTTTCCTACGACGCCAACCCCAACAGCGGCGTTTATGTCTACGACACGTACCGGGCGGGCGGCTGGTACGAAGTCGGCGGCACCAGCGCAGGCGCCCCGCAGTGGTCCGCCGTCGTCGCACTGGCCGACCAGCAACGCGCCACGGCCCTCAACACCACCACGGTGGAAACCACCCTATACGCCAACCCGCAAGACCTGCACGACGTCACGACAGGGTCCAACGGCCATTCCGCGACCGTGGGCTACGACTTGGCCACCGGCCTGGGCTCGCCGAACGGCAGCGCGGTCGTTTCGGCCCTGACCAAAGCATCGCTTTTGTCTCCGTCCGCCTCGCAGGGATCGTCCACCAGCAGCGGCGGCACGAAAACGACGACTCGGAATCCGGGGACCCAAGCCGCGACCTTGGCGCTGATCGAGCCGGCCGCCGACGCGGTCGTCACGACGACCCCGAGCAGCGCCGCCGCGTCGTCCTTCAGCGTCCACACGGTGACGGCAGTCGCCGCGCCGGCTTCCACCCCGGCTGCCGTGACGGCCCCGTGGGCGAACAGCAGCTGGCAAAGCGGCGGCGGCGGGGGAGTGATCGCCGCATCGCCGGGCGGCGACGGCGCCAGCTCCACGGATGCATCGGCGCCGACCGGCGTGGTCCATGACGGCGCGGGCAATATGCCGTGGATTGGGAGCGTGTTCAGCGAGGCGCTTCGCCGCCTGCAGCTCCCCCTGACCGCGCCGACGCCAGTTTCGCCGGCAGCGCCCGGCGGCCATAGCGCTCCGCACGCTCCGATGCTCCAACCGGCGGCGCCGACGCCTTCCGGCAAAATTGAAGGGGCGCTGCCGCTGGAGCAGATCGAGCTGTACGCCGTGCCGGCCGCGGTCGGCCTGATGGGCGCCGGTTTCGAGTTGGAGGAACGCCGCCGCCGCGAGCGCCTCCTGGAGAAGCCGCGCTAGGCCGAGAAGTCGCCGCCGAGAACGCGGAGAGCGCAGAAAAAAGACAGGAGAAGCGATTCCTTGTTTTTTCTCTGCGCTCTTAGCGTTCTCCGCGGCGAATCCCTGCCCCTTCCTCCTTCCCATCCCGTAAAAACAGACCGACTGTCGCGAACCCATTCAAGGGCGCCTTGTGCGGTTGCGCGCACCAGGGATAATAACGCTAGACAGCTCCCCGTTCCGAGGCGAGCGCCATGGCGCAGACGCTGACCTGTTCGGCCGGCCATCACTGGCAGACCGACGTCAATTCTGATGGAAACGCTCCCTATTGTCCGGTTTGCGGCGAGGCGGCGACGCCCCTGACGGAAGCCTATATAGACGATCGGACCCCGGCGCCCGGCGTCACCGTGGCCGCGTCCTTCGGGCCCCAGCAAACGCCGCCTCTCGGCCTCCCCGACGTGCCGGGTTATGAAGTCCTGGGCGAGTTGGGCCGCGGCGGCATGAGCGTCGTTTTCAAAGCCCGCCATCTGAAGCTGAACCGCATCATCGCCCTGAAGATGCTCACGGCCGGCGCCCACGCGGGGCCGGACCTGTTGCAGCGCTTCCGGCGCGAGGGCGAATCGTTCGCCCGGCTCACGCATGCCAACATCGTGCAGATTCACGAAGTCGGTTGGATCGATTCATACGGGCCTTATCTGGCCTTGGAGTACGCAGAGGGCGGCAGCCTGGCGCAGAAGCTGGCCCGCAAGCCGCAGCCGCCGCGGCAGGCGGCCGCGATGGTCGCCGTGCTGGCGCGGGCCGTCCACTTCGCTCACGAACGCGGCGTTCTGCACCGCGACCTGAAGCCGTCCAACGTGCTGCTGACGGCCGACGGCACGCCGAAAGTCGCCGATTTCGGCCTGGCCCGTTTCCTGCAAGACGAAATCACGTCGGCGCCGGATCGACCGACGCCGACCGGAGCAGTCCTCGGCACTCCCGGCTACATGGCGCCGGAACAGGCGGGCGGAGTCACCCGCGCTCCGACGGCGGCCATGGACGTGTACGCGCTGGGGGCGATCCTGTACGAGATGCTGACCGGCCGACCGCCGTTTCTGGCGGAAGGGCCGATGGAGACGATGATGCTGGCGCTCACGGAAGACCCCGTGCCGCCGCGCCGCCTCCAGACGAAAACGCCGCGCGATCTGGAGACGATTTGCCTCCATTGTCTCCGCAAAAATCCCCGGCAGCGCTATGCATCGGCCGCCGCACTGGCCGACGACGTGCAGCGGTTTCTCGACGGCAAGCCGATTCAGGTGCGGCCGGCCGGGCCGATGGAGCGGCTGGTCAAGTGGGCGCGGCGCCGGCCGACCGCCGCGGCGTTGCTGGCAGTCATTGCGCTGGCGGTGCTGGTAGGGTTGGGTCTGGCGGGGTGGTATCAGGTTCAGCTCGCGAAAAAGAACGCCGATCTCCAGAGCCAGAAGAACAAATACGCGGATCTCGTCGCCACGGCCGTGGATTCAATGAGCGACTACGGCGATTTCACGGATGAGACGGTGGCCGCCTTGCCCGAAAGCGATCGGGCGCGGCGGGCGCTCCTGGAGCAACGGCTGCAGTTCTTCAGCCACTTCGAGCGGCTGGCGGCCGACAACGCCGAATTGCGGCAGCGCAAGGCGCGGGGCCTCTTTGAAGCAGCGCGAATTCACGCCAAACTCGGCGAGGCCGCCGCGGCGGAAAAGGAGTTTCAGGAAGCCATCGCCCTGGACGAAGCAGTCGTCGCTGCCGCCCCGGAGCAGCAAGCGCCCCGGCATGACCTGGGCCGTGCGTGCATTCAGTTCGGCATCCTCCTCGGCTTGCAGGGACGCCGGGACGAAGCCGGCCGACAATATGACCGCGGGATCGCGGAGCTTCAGAAACTGATCGACGGAGGCGCCGCCGATCCGGTCATCCGTCGCAACCTGGCGGAAGCTTACCACGCCCTGGCCGTGCTGCGCAGAAACCAGGAGCGCTGGCCGGAGGCGCTGGACGCATTCGGCCGGGCGGTGGACCTGTGCAAGGAGTCGGCCGCAGATGGCGACGAAGACGGTCGCTATAAGGCGCAATTAGCCGAGAACTACGCCGACCGCTGCGGGTTGTATCGCGTCAAAGGCGAGCCGGAACGCGGCCGCGCCGACGCCGACGCCGCGCTGGAACTGTTCCACCAGGTTTCGCCGGACCTGCTGGCGGGCGAGGCGATGCAGGATGCGCTGGCGGGGGTGCATTACCACCACGGTCTCCTTGTGGCGTCGCAGGATTTGTCTCTTGCCCTAGCCGATCTCAAGACCGCATGGAACATCTGGGATCGTCTGCATCGCTTCCATCCCGATGTGCCGCACTACGCCTTCCAGGCCGCCGAGGCGCGAAGCATGATGGGCCGGTATTGCATGGAGGACAAGCCGGAGGAAGCCGAGGAGGCGTTCCGCCAGGCCGACGCTCTGTACGCTGCCTTGGGGGCGGCGTCGATCGACGGCGCGGATTGCGGGGAAGCGCGAGATAGAAACATGCAGTACCTCGCCTCCGTTTTGGGCGACCGCGGCCGGGACGACGAGGCGGAGCGTATTTATCGGGATCTGGTTGGGCGAGCGTCGGCGCAAGCCCTGACGTTTCGTGAATTCGGCAACGTGCTTCTTCGCCAGGGCGTTCATTCGCTTCAGCGGGCAGACGTCCTGGCTCACGTGCCGGCCGTCGGCCTGACCGTGGTTCCCAACCCCTTGGGCGCGTACCAGGGATACGTGGGCCATGTGCTGTCGGCCCAGGCGGAAGTCTGGAAGGCCGTTGCGCAGTTCGACGAGGCGCTAGAGCAGCAAGCGGAAGCCGGACGACGCGGCCAGGGGCGGCTGCCCGCCGACCTCTTGGAGGGCGTGGCCCAGCAGCGCTGCAAAGCGATCCTCGGCCTGGAACAAGCACTCGTCGTCAACTACAACCTAGCGGCGGCGTCCGCCGCCGACCGCAATCCGGCTATGTGGGCCCGCGTTCGGACCGAGTGCCTTCGCGCAGCGGACGCCCGGGCGGATTTGGCGGCGGCGTGGCCGACGCTGATGAATGCGGATGATGCGGCTCACAATTATCGCAAAGCCGCCACGGACGTGTACTACTGCATAATCATCGATCGCCTGTTCGCGGAACTGCCGGCGGACCAAAAGGCGGCGCAAGAACGGACTGACGCTGGGCGGGTCGTGCAACTGCTGCGCCAGGCCCTCGCCGCAGGCTACAACGATGCGGCGGAGCTGCGGCGATCTCCGGAAGCGACGGCGATCCTCAACAGCGCCGATCCCGTCTTGCAGAAACCGCGCGACGACTTCCGCGCGTTGCTGGCCGAATTGGAAAAGAAGGCGGCGCCGTGAGCCGGCGCCGCGCAAGTCGCCCGCCGCAGGGCGTTCCCCTGGCGGAAGGGACGGCCGATAGGCAACACCGGGTCGAACGGGCCGCCCGACGATCCAGTTTATCCATAAAAAGCGGGGCTTCGCGGGGAATCGCCCATCCCCGCCGAAGCCCTGTTGTGTTTTGGCGTCATTTCGGCCCCGGCGGCGCGTATTTCGCCAGCCAGGCGAAGACTTCCTTGTGCCAGAATTCGCTGTTCTTCGGCTTGAGGACCCAGTGCCCTTCATCAGGGAAATTGATCATCTTCGACGGGACGCCCTTGCGCTGCAGCGTGTTGAACAGCTGAATTCCCTCGCTGACCGGGCAGCGGAAGTCCAGGTCGTTGTGGATGAGGAGCATCGGCGTCTGGAACTTGTCGGCGTAACTGTGCGGCGAGAATTTGTCGTAAGACTCGCGCTTGGACTTGTCCCACGGCACGCCGCCGTGTTCCCACTCGTCGAACCAGATCTCGTCGGTGGTGGCGTACATGCTGTCGAAGTTATAGACTCCGTCATGGCTGATGAGCGTCTTGAACTTCGTGGTGTGGCCCTCAAACCAGTTCATCATGTAGCCGCCGAACGAGGCGCCGGCCGCGGCCATGCGGTCCGTGTCGATGTACGGCTGCTTTTCCATGTAGGCGAGGCCGGCCATGAGGTCGTCGAAGCACTTGCCGCCCCAGTCGCCGCTGATCTCGTCGGTGAACTTCTGGCCGAAGCCGGTCGAGCCGCGCGGGTTCGGCAGGGCGACGACGTAGCCCTGGGCGGCCCACAATTCGGGGCACCAGCGGTAGCTCCAGCCGTCCTCCCACGCGCCCTGCGGGCCGCCGTGGACGAGGAAGGCGAGCGGCCATTTCTTGGCGGGGTCGAATCCGGGCGGCTTGAGGATCCACATCTGCATCTCGCCGCCTTCGACGGGGACCTTCACGCTTTCGGGTTCCGGCCGATCCAACTCCGCCAGCAGTTTTTCATTGGCCCGGCTCACGTTGGCACTCAGGATGAGCTGCGGCGATGCGCCGGTCAGCACCTCCGCCGGCCGGGTTAGCGCCGCCCGTGCCGCGGCCCAGACCGAACCGTTGTGGCTGACGGACAGCGAAGCGAAACTCCCCGTGCTGGCGCCCGGCCCCGGATCCATGAACTCTGTGCCGTCGAGATTCACGGCGAACGGCGGCGTGGACGCGTTGCGATCCGCCGTGCAAAGCAGCCACGGAGCGTCCTTGTGCGTCCACCACGCGAATTCGCTGACGGAGAGGTCCACGGCCGACGTGACGCTCTTGGGTTTACCCTTGAACCATCCGTCGACGTGTACGTCGACCACCATCATTTCCCACTTATCCGCCTCGAATCCCGCCCGCTTCTGCGCCCGGAACGCCATCCACTGCCCGTCCGGCGAAAACGCCGGCCCGCTGCTCGCCGCCGGGTTATCCTTCGTCAGCGACTCCCATTTCGTCGTGCCGCCCCAGACCGGCACGCGGCAAATCTCGTAATTCGTACTCCATGCCTCGTTCTTCTCCGGCACGGCCGTGAAAACCAGATATTTCCCATCCGGGCTGAAGGTGAAATTGTCGCCCGTGGAGAAGGTATCGGAGGTCGGGAAGGCGTCGCGGTCGCCGGGCGTCACGTCCTTCGGCTCGCCGCCGTCTGCCGCCATGACGAACAGGTGCTGCCGCTTGTCCTCCACCCACTCGTCCCAGTGGCGGTAGAATAGCTTCGTGAACACCCGCGCCTTGACCGGGTTCTTCTCCGCCTCCTCTTTGCGCTTCTTGTTCAGCTCGTCGCTCTCCTGGAACGGCTTCTCCGAGTATTCGGGGCAGATATCGGAGATAAAGGCGATCTGCTTTCCGTCGCGCGACCAGACGGCATCGCTGGCGCCGGTGCTGATCGTGGTGAGTTGGCGGGCCTCGCCGCCGTCGAGGTCGATGACCCAGAGCTGGCTTTCGCCAGAGCGGTTGGACTCGAACAGGATGCGCTTGCCGTCGGGGCTCCAGCGGGGATGGCCGTCCTTCTTGCCGGCGGCGTTGGTCAGCCGCTTCGGCTCGCTCTTGCCATCGCTGGCGGCCAGCCACAGCGAGGAGCTGATCTTGTTCGCGGCAAAGTCCACCTCGCCGACGACGTAGACGACGGTTTTGCCGTCGGGGCTGATTTGCGGATCGCTGACGCGCTTGAACGCGAACAGGTCGTCGATCTTCATCGGCCGTTTGGCGGGGCCGTCGGCGTGGACGGCGGCCGGCACGGCGAGGACGGCCAAGGCGGCGAAGACAATGGCGGTGTACGGCATCGGTGCATCCTTCCTACGGGAACGGAAACGCGGTTGGGAAATTATACGGACGGCGCGAGCACGCAGCGCCAGCAAGTGCTTTCCTCAAAGCACTTGCTGGCGCTGCGTGCTCGGCGCTGCGTGCTACAATGCCGCCATGCCGATCAAGACCAAGCGCTGGGACGACAAGAAGGAGCGCGACGACGGCTTCCGCCTCCTCATCTGCCGTTATCGCCCGCGCGCCCTGCCGAAGAAAAAAGAGACGTGGGACCTCTGGTGGAGCCATCTCGGCCCCAGCCGGGAGCTGCACGCCGACTTTTACGGCAAGCACGGGCCGCCCATCGGCTGGGACGAGTATCGCCGCCGTTACCTGGAGGAAATGAAGGAGCAAGAAGAAAGCATCGGCATCTTGGCCGAGAAGATCGCGGCCGGCGAGACGGTGACGCTGCTCTGTTCGTCGGCCTGCACCGATGCGACGCACTGCCACCGGACGCTGCTGAAGCAGCTTATCGAAAAGCGGATGGAGCGCTCCGTCTCGTGAGCGCCCCATGCAGCTCAGATCAGGCCGGCGGTTGGGGCCGTTGGTCCGGCGGAACGCCTTGCCGCGCAAACTGCGCCTGCACCCAGGGATCGCTCATGACGTATTTCATCGGATCGCGCGGCCGAGCATAGCGCATGTAGACCTGTGTTCCCCCCCACAGCAGGAGAACGAACACAATGATCCCGAAGCCGATTTCCATCAGCAGCATGAGAGTTTCCGGCGACGGCCACCCGGCCGTTATTTGGTTGACCGCATTCGCCGCCGGGTTGGAGGGAAGGTTCTTTTCGATTTGGTTCGTCGAGTCCTGGCTGCGCTGGTATTGATCGGGATCAAACTGCGGCATGGACCCCGGAGGCGGCCCGACTTGACTGGGTATGTTGACGCTCGGCATGGCGCCAGGCGCCGGTCCCCCTTGAGCGGGAGCAGGAGGCGTCTTGTGCTGTGCGAGGGCGCTCTCGGCCCCGGCCGCCGCGACCACGACGGCTGCCGCCCATATCGCTCCGAAGCGAACTCGGTTCATGAGGTCTTCCTTCCCGAATAATGAATTGCCAGGGGATGTGCAACTCTAGGTCGGGAAGGGGCCGCAAGCAAACCGCCGATCGCGGATCAGGCCGCCTCGCGCGTCGGTCGAATGACCTGGTCCGCGAAGCGCTCCATCTCCTCCAGCTGCGGGCTGCACTGCAACAGAAACAGGTCCACGCCGACCGCCTCGAAGGCGGCCACGCGGTCCACCGCCTGGGCCGGCGTACCGACCAATCCGGAGCGCAAACCGCGGTTGGACACGGAGTAGTCCTCCAACGATACGCGCTGTTCCAGCTGCGTGCCCGCCAGCCATTGCTGATAGTTTTTGTAGCCGGCCGCCGACCCCTTCACGTCGGTGATGCGGGCCACCTCGGCGCGGGCCTCCGCCTCCGTGTCGCGCACCACGGAGTAGGCCGCCACGCCGTAGATCATCGGCGGCAAGCCCAGTTTCTCGCGCCGCTGCCGCATGTCGGCGATGCGCCGGCCGATCACCTCCGGCGGATCGCCGTGCATGACGTAGGCGTCGCACTTCCTGGCGATCAGCTCCTTGGCTTTCTCCGACTCGCCGCCGGCGTAGATGACCGGCCGCGGTTTCGTCAGCGGCTTCGGCTGCAATACGGAGTCCTCAACGCGGTAATACTTTCCCTCGATGCTATAGTGGTCGCGTTCCCACATGTTTTCGACGACATCCAGCCATTCGGAGGTGCGGGCGTAGCGATCGTCGTGCTGCTCGAAGCCGACGCCGTATTTCTTCGCCTCGTCCTTCCACCACGACGAGACGACGTTGAGCGACAGCCGACCGCCGCCGCCGATGTGGTCGATGTTGGCCGCCTGCTTGGCCAGGAGGGCCGGGTTGTGGAACGTCGGCCGGACGGCCACCATGTATTCGAGCCGCTCCGTGACGGCGGTGAGGGCGGCCGCGGTGGACCAGGCGTCGAGGGCCGGACCTTCCTCGCCCTTGATGTCGTTGAGGTTCAGCTCGGCGACCAGCGTCAGGTCGTAGCCGATCTGCTCGCTGCGCTGGGCCAGCCGCTTGACGTAGTCCCACGTCGCCGCCATCTTCTCGTCCTCGACGTTGCGCAGCCAACCGCCGAAGACGGGGAGCCAGTAGCCGTATCGCATGTCGCCTCCGCAGTGGTCAGTGGCCAGTGGTCAGTGGTCAGCCAGACAGGCCGCCGACCGGGGGTAGCCGTCCCACGCCCATTTCTTTCTTGCTGGCCACTGGCCACTGACCACTGGCCACTCTCTCTGACAGATAATCCACCAGCCGCGCGAACGGGTTGAACCCGACCACGTTCACGGCGTCGGCCACGAAATTCGACAGAGCGTTAATGTCGTAATACATCAGGCGCCCGTCGCGGTCGTCGATGATGTACTCGATGCCGCCGACGTCCACCCCGGCCGTTTGGGCGATCAATTCCACGGCATCCACGACATGATCCGGCGGCTGGAACGCCTCCACCTTGAGACCTGTCTTGGGGGCGTCGATGGGGCAGGCCGTGCGGGTCAGCTCGACGCCGTCGCTGCGCTGGCAGATGTCGCCGGGGCAGAGGTTGAAGGTGTCGCCGGTCATGTGGATGCGGATGCCGTAGAGATATTTGCCGCCGAGCGTTTCGATGCGGGTGATGCAGCCGCCGCGGGCCGGAATGAATTCCTGCACCAGAGCGGTGTGATCGATTCCCAGGTTGAGGCGGCCCTCCGCGGCGGCGCGGGCGAGGTCGTCGGGCTTGTCGTAGCGCACGATGCCGGCGCCGCTGCCGCCGATGTTGGCCTTCACCACCACGGGGAAGCGCAGCCCCTCCGCGGCGGCCGCCGCCTTGGATGGGTGGTTGATGACGCGCGCCCGCGGATAGGGCAGGCCGAGCGATTCGAGCAGCGTCAGCTGCAGCGCCTTGGACGTTTCGACCGTGAACGCCCGCCGGCCGTTGACGACCGGCACGCCGAGCCGTTCGAGATGGGCGAGATAGGCGAGGGTGAAGAAGATGCCCTGGACGCCGCCGCGGAGATAGGCCGACGGACTCATGCGGTTGAACAGCACCGAATACGGAGCGTCGTCGGCGCCGGAGTCGTAGGAATGGGCGCGCGGATCGAGGCGGACGTAGGGCAAGCCGCGGCGGTCCAGCTCCGCGAAGAGGGGCCGGAACCAGTCGGGGTGCTCGTGGTAGATCGCAATGGGCCGGGGGTCGGGGTTCATGCCGGATACGTGGTTGCGGGTGGGGCGTTTCCTGCTTTTTACGGATTCGTTCTGGTATATTCAAACGGACGCCGCATCGGACACTCAGCAGCGTGGGCGGCCAAGTGATTCCGGGTTACTGGTCAAAGGGGGTCTCCATGCCTGACGATATGAAAGCTAAGCGCAGCGAGGCCGCGAAGAAAGCGGCCTTGACCAGAAAGCGCCGGGAGGCCGGCAAGAAAGCCGCGGCGACCAGGAAGCGCCGGGAGGCGGCCGGGAAGGCGGCGGCTACCCGCGCCGCCAAGAAGAAATAGCGGGGCCAGCGACCATGTAGCAAGAAAGGATTGGACATGCAAATCCGCATTCTCCAATCAGGCGACGATGTAGCGCTGGTGATTCCTCGCGCTGTTGCGGACGCCGCGCATCTTCAACCGGGCGCGACCGCGGATGCGTCCGTTCAGGAGGGAAAGCTGGGTCGGCCCGGCGTCGCGGCCGAAGTACACGCTGGAAGAGCTTCTCGCGGGGATCACCGTCGAGAACCGGCACGAGGAGATATCGACAGGCCCGCCCGTGGGAGAGGAAGTCTGGTGACGGCGCCTTAGATTCCGCAAGGCAGCGTTGAGTCCGTGTTCCCACAGGGCGTTCGTCTGAGAAGGATCGGGGAAAGCAGCGATCCGGCCGTCCGGTTTCCTCGCCGAAGCCGCATACTGCTATGAGTGGATGGCGTTGCGGCCGCCGAAAACCTGACCCTCTGAGGATTTCGAATGTACTTAAAAAAGTTTGAGCCGTCCCAGCTGGTTCTGTCCAACCAACAAGCGTGGCAGGTGTTGCAGTTCTTCTACGACGGCAACGCTGGGTGCCTGCCGTCGATGCTCACGGATGACGACCGCTCCTTCGCGCAGGCGCTGCTGCTCGAAGCCGTGGACGAGAGCTACGCCGAGAGCTGGATTGAGGCGACCTTCGGCTCCGCGATGGATGTGAACCCGGACGTCAAAGACATTCTGAAGGACCTCGCCAAGAAGGCCGCGACCGACTGGCTGAAGTCATCCAAGCCCGCGGATCTGGAGCACGCGAAGATCTACGGGAACGTCAAGAGCTCGCTGATGATGCAAACGGGAGCGGCGTGGAAGACGCACACTAACAACCGCACCGCCTCCCCCGACTCGATTTATGACTACTTGCTGCATAAGTAAAGGGACCGGGAACTTTTGCCGAACGGCAAGGGTTCCCCATAGCCTCGATCCTCTTTTCTTCTCACCGCCCGCCTCTATCAGCCCCAAACCAAGCCGCCCTTTCCCACGAGAGTCTGTTGCGGCGCCTCGCAAGGCGATCAATCCTCGCCGCTTCAACTGCCATGTTCCCTCTCTTCCTGAATCTGACCGGCCGCCTCATCCTCGTGGTCGGCGGCTGCATCCCCTTGTAGGCCGAGGCGGTTCGCCCTTTGGTACAATGAGAGAAAGAGCAGTCGCCGAGGGGCTTGCCATGAAACCGCAACTCTTCTCCATCGGGCACTCCAACCTCCCGCTGGATCGGTTCCTGGGTTTGCTGGCTCAACACCGGGTCGAGGCGCTGGTGGACATTCGGCGTTTCCCTGGCTCAAGGAAGTACCCACACTGGAATCAGGCGCCCCTGGCTGTCGCCTTGCAGGAAGCCGGGATCGAATACCACTGGATTGAGGCGCTCGGCGGGCGTCGGCGCTCCAAGCGGGACGCCGCCCCCTCGCCGAACCTGGGCCTGCGAAACGAAGGATTCCGCAACTACGCCGACTATGTGCTCACGCAGGAATTTCGCCAGGCCATCGAAAGACTGCTGAAAATCGCCGCTCGGAAGCGAACGACCGTCATGTGCGCCGAGGCGGTTTTCTGGCGCTGTCATCGGCGATTGATCAGTGACTTCCTCTCGGCGAACGGCGTCGCCGTCCAGCACATTTTTCCGAACGGGCAGACCCGACCGCACCAATTGACCAACGGCGCAGAAATCGGACAAGGCAGGGTGACTTACCCAGGCGGTTCGCTTGTGGCCTGAACCAGACCGGTCTAGCAGCCGCTCTTCTTGATTTTCTTGAGGGCCGACCCTTTATGGATGGCCACGTGGTCGGTCTTGTCGCTCTTGATGACGTACTGCGGTTCCTCCTTGGAGGCGTGCCGTTTGTAGCCCTTGAAGGTGATCTCCGAGGTTACTTCTTTCTGGATCACGCCTCGCACTCGGCCCGCTTCCGAGTTCCACTCGACGTAATCGCCGCGCTTGAAGTCAGTTGCCATACTTTTGCCCTCCTGAAAACGTCCCACATCGAAGTTTGAGCAAAAAAGGCGCCGTTGCTCGCAGCGGACGTTTCGCCGCTTCCTATGGTTGAGGGCAATATTCTCCTTCAGCGATCCGCGTCCATGACTTCGACGATTCCGGCGTCGATGTATTGCCCGCCCTTGATCTGACGACAGTGGACGGCCAGCACGTTCTTGCCGGGCTTCAACGCCGTCCTCGCCGCGGGCCGGATCTCCGCGGGCTCATAGTCCGTGGTGTAGCCGGACAGGCTCGCGGCCAGGACGCCGTTGATGTAAACCTCCGCGTCGTCGTCGTGGTGAATCAGCAATTGCAGGTGGGAAAAATCGCCTTCGGGCAGCGTGAACTCGCGGCGAATCCAGATGTCGTCGGTCTTCCACTCCGTGCGCACCACCGCCCCCGGCGTGATCGTCGTGCCGAATCCCGCCGGACCTTCCTTCCAGTCCTTGGCGTCGAAGTCGAGCTTCTGCCAGCCGTCGGCCGGCTTGCTGATGGTGTAGCGCCACGTCGCCGGCTCGCGCCGGGAGGTCGGCACGATCTCCTTCACCACCGGCGGTTTCGGCAGCGGCGCCCATTCGCCGGTCCGCGTCTTGTCGCGGCCGGACCACTTCTTCCATGCCGCCGGATCGGCCATCAGCTTGATGAATACGCCGCCGACCACTGAACGCGCCTGGAAGCCGACCTTCGTCCCATCCTCGGTTGCGTACCAGTCGGTCATCGGCACGCGCGAAGGCGAATTCTGGAGAAAGTCATATACCGGGTCCGCCAACGCCTCGAAATCCTCCGGCGACTCGGCCAGGGTCGCCGTCCAGATGGTCCAGTCCAGCTTGGTGTAAGTTTTGCGATTGTCCAGCGGCAGACCGTAGCGGTTCATGTGCTTGCGGTAGAAGGCGATTTCCTTGCGTGAGACCTCCGGCGGGAACAGCTTGAAATCGAGGATGCGGTCCCAGACGAGGTTGTACTTCTGGCTCCAGGTGTCGGGCCGATCGAAGGCGAGGCGGAAGTGGTCGCCGTCGTCGGCCGCCTTGACCCACTTGGCGGCCAGCTCCGCCGCCAGCTTGTGGTACTTCGCCGCGTTCACCGCGTCGCCGCGCATCTCGCACAGCCGGCCGTAAGCGGCCAGCGCCTCGATCGCCTTGACCGACAGGTTGACGTTGTGGGCCAGGTGGCCGGCGAAGTCGTCGGTGCAGAGCTGCTTTTCGGGGTCGAAACCCTTCTCCGCCAGGTACTCGGCCCAGCGCGTGGCCTGCGGCCAGTAGCGGCCGGCGAAGTCGGCGTTGCCCTCGACGTGGGCCAGCGCCGCCAGCAGCAGGAGCAGATTGCCGCTCTCCTCCACCGGCATCTGATTCTGCTCGGTCCGCTCGCCGCCGCCGTACACTTGGCCGTTGGCGCGCGGGTAGGTCCCCAGGTCATGCGGCGCGAACGGGAATTTCCAGCGTTCCGAGGCGGCGTAGTTGAGGACCGGCGCCAGCGACGCTTTGGCCAGCGTCGGGCTGAACAGCAGGAAGAACGGATCCATCGGGTAGATGACGTCCACCGTGGCGATGCAGCCGTTGCTGAAATTCTCCTTGGGAAAGAGCAGCGGCTGACCGTTGGCGTCGGCCGTCAGCTTGTTGGCCGCGAGAGTCTGACGGTAGGCCAACGCCGCCAGACGCGCGTACTTCTCGCCGCCGGCCTGGCGCAGATCGGCCGTCAGCTCCTCGTCGAACGCCTTGCAGCGGCTTTGCAGGTCCTTGTAGTCCTTTTCCGCCTGCTGGAGCAGGTCGGCGGCCGAGGCGCCGTTGCGCCGCCAGTAGGGGCGCAGCTTGCGTCCGAAGTACTCGATGGAATACTCGTCGTCATAGGCCAGCAACAGATGCCGCGACGCCGTCGCCGCCCCCACGTCGCCGAGGTTGAAGACCAACGCGGAAACGGGCGGATCGTCGCCGCCGGCTGCGCGAGGCGTCGGCCGGTCGTCGGCCGGCAGCTCGCCCGACTGAATGAATGCGCGGGTGCAGGCGCGGGCGCCGGCGTTGGCGGCGCGGGCCTGCTCCTTCGCGGCGGCGGCATAGACGTGGCCCCAGTCGATGCGGAGGTCGTCGCCCTTCTTCTGCAGCACCGGCTGCTCCTCGGAGCCGATGCCCAAGACCGTCAAGCCGCCCTGTTCCTCCCGTGACCAGACGACGCGCTGCGACGGCTCGTTCACCGCCAGGTCGGCGGCGTCGCTGAAATAGACACCGACGGCGTGGTCGCGGCCGTCCACGGAGCGGACGTCCCACGTCAGGTAGGTCAGCGGCCGGGACAGCACGTCGAGATCGTCCGGCAGGGCCGGCGTGGTGAACGTGAGGGTGACCTGCACCCACGCGCCCTGGAAGTCATAAATCGTGCGCGTCGGCCATACCTGCAAGCCGACTTGCGGCAGCGGCGGCGCCTCCTTAGGCTCGTCGCCCATGAGGCGGTAGGTCTTGCCGTCGATGCGGACCAAGCTCGTGAGCGCCTGCTTCTTGCCGGTCCAGTGCCGCGTGGCGTCGTCCGTCAGGCGGTCAGCGGCGGACCAGATGCTGAAATAGGGATCGCAGGCGACCAGCGGAACGGCGGGCGGCCGAAAGGGGGGCAGCGCCCCTGCGCCGCGCCCCTGGGCCGCGAAGATCAGCAACGGAATAACGGCAAAACGCAGCGTGCGCATGGTGGGTCTCACGGGGCGTAAGGACAGGGGGCGCCGACAAGCGGGCCTTTGGACGGTTGACAAATAACGGGCGCCGGGCGGTCGTTCGCTTCAGCTTGTATACTGCCCAGGACCCCCGGAGCAACCGCCATGCTGCGCCGCGCTCTCCTAGCGACCCTTCTCGGCCTGAGTGCATCCATCGCGCTTGGCCAATGGCAACCCCAAGCCGTGGATACGAAATCCGACTTCCGCGGACTTTGCGTCGTGAGTCCCGACGTCGCCTGGGTCAGCGGCACGATGGGAACCTATGCGCGGACCACGGACCGCGGCAAGACCTGGTCGGTCGGGACCGTGCCCGGCGCCGACAAGCTCGACTTCCGCGACGTCAAGGCGTTCGGGGAATCGACCGCCTACCTGCTCAGCGCCGGCCCCGGCGACGCCTCCCGCATTTACAAAACGACCGACGGCGGCAAGACCTGGGCGATGCAATTCCAATGCGCCGACCCCGCCGGCTTTTTCGACGCCGTCGCCTTCTGGGACGAGAACCACGGCGTCGCCCTCGGCGACCCGATCGACGGCCGTTTTCAGCTGATCGCCACCGACGACGGCGGGGCCAATTGGAAACCGCTTCCGGCCAAGTCGCTGCCGCCGGCCTTGCCCGGTGAAGGCACCTTCGCGGCCAGCGGAACCTGCCTCATCGCTCGCGGCGAGACGGACGCCTTCTTCGTGACCGGCGGGGCCAAAACGGCGCGGGTCTTTCATTTAACGGACCGCGGCCGGAGCTGGGAGGCGAGCGAAACGCCGATCGCGGCCGGCGCCGCCTCCGCGGGCGCCTTCTCGATCGCGTTCCGCGACAAGGATCACGGCCTCATCGTCGGCGGCGATTACAAGAAGCCCGACGACCTCGGCGCCACGGCGGCGTTCACCGCCGACGGCGGCAAGACGTGGACCGCGCTCGACAAGCGGCTCCCCTACCGCTCCGCCGCGGCCTGGGCGAAGGACCGGTGGATTGCGGTCGGCGCGTCCGGCTCAAACGTCTCACGGGACGACGGCGCCACGTGGTCGCCGCTCGACCGCGAGAATTACAACGCCGTCGCCTTCACGCCGACCGGCGAGGGCTGGGCCGTCGGTCCCAAAGGTCGGATCGCGGCGATTGCGAAAAAGGACTGAAGGGAGCCGAGAAATGGAACGTCGTCCTCGGCATGACCCCCATCGACGCGGCCGAGGTATGCGGCGACCGCGCCGCGCGGGGGATCGCCGGCCGCCGCGACGGTCGAGGCCGGTGCCTTACGGCTGAGCGACGCCGACATTGCGCGGATCGACAAGGCGTTTCGCGTCGGCCGCCGTCGCCGCGTGCTGCCGACGCTGCAGGGGACGGGCGCCCAAAAAGGACCAGCGCCGCCGTGTCCGGATCAGCTATACTGGTGGGAAAGACGTTGAGAGGCGGCGTCCTCATGTCCCTAATCGACCAAGTCAGAATTTTCCCTTTATCCGCTTCGCGGCCGACCTATAGAACCGCGTCGCGGACACGGTCCAACGCTTCGCCCATACTCCCAAGCTAGGCTGCATTAGGTAATGGTTCCTTTTTGGATTCCCGTGCCCGGGAAAGCATGTCATGCCGTACGCGGCTGCCTCGGCCTTCGCCTTATCGCTTGCTGGCACGGCCCCGGCGTCGTCGGTCCCTGATGCGCCGATTTCCGGCGCAACTGTGGAAACCGTGGACGTGCTGGTTGCACGTCAGTACGTGGAGCCTTGGACGTCCGTTCAGCAGCCGCAAGCGCTGTTCATGAAAGTACCGTTCGGCAAGGGGAGCCAACCCACCGACGCCGTCAGCAGTTATGAGGAAGTCCAGGGGGAATGTTTGAAGCACAAGCTCAGCGCTGGTCAGGTGCTGAGAAAGAGCAGCATCGCTCCAAAAGCTGGAAGATCCTGGTGGCCGGCGCCGCCGAAGAGGCTGTACGTTAAAGTGGTCCGCGATCCCCAGCAGCCCATACACGCCAAGGACCGCGTGGATATCGTATTCACGCGGCCAAATGCGGCTCCCCAGATCCTGCTGAAGGACCAGCTTTTGCTGTCCGTTGATCCCACCCTGAATGACGACAACTACTTGAGCGCGTCCTTTTCCGTTAAGCCCGAACAAGCCCAACAACTCGACCTGGCCCAGTCGCTGGGTGAGCTGCGCCTGGTTGTCCACGCGAAGGACAAATAGAATCTCCCCGCTGGGAGCGAACCACCGCGCCGGGTTTCCGTCTATCCAGACGTGTGGCGGTCGCGGCCCGTTCATTCGATCCTCCGACCTCGGACGTGCTATGCTGGACGCAGCCTTCATCCGGGACCATCTCGACGCCGTCAAAGCCAACTGCGCCGACCGCGGCGTCAAGGCCGACGTGGACCGCGTCGTGCAGCTCGACGACGATCGCCGCCGGCTCGCCCAGGAGACGCAGACCGTCCAGCAGCGGCAGAATGAAACGGCTAAACTGATCCCCAAGGAGAAGGACCCGGCCAGGAAGCAGGAGCTGATCGCCGAGGGCAAGAAGCTGCGCGAGCAGGCGACGGAGCTGGAAAAGCGGCAAAGGCAGCTGCAAGAGGAGCTGCGGGCCGCCCTGCTCACCATCCCCAACATGACCCACCCGGACGCCCCCGTCAGCCGCGACCCGGCCGGCAACAAAGTCATCAAGAAATGGGGCGAGCCGCGGAAACCCGACTTCGCCCCGAAGGACCACGTCGCTCTGGCCGAGGCGCTCGACCTCGTCGATTTCGAGGCCGGGGCGTCGGTGGCCGGGCAGAAGTTCTATTTCCTCAAGAACGAGGCCGCCCTGCTGGAAATCGCCCTCGTTCAGTATGCGATGAAGACGCTCGTGGAAGAGGGATATACGCCGATCATTACGCCGGACGTGGCCCGCGTCGAGGTGCTGGAGGGGATCGGCTTCATCCCCCGCGACCCCAACCCGGAGACGCGGCAGGTCTACACGGTGGCCGACACCGACCTCTGCCTCATCGCCACGGCCGAGATCACACTCGGCGGCATGCACCGCGACCACATCTTCGATGAACTCGACTTGCCGAAGAAGTACGTCGGCCTATCGCACTGCTTCCGCACCGAGGCCGGCGCCCCCGGCCGCGACACGCGCGGCCTCTACCGCGTCCACCAGTTCACCAAGGTCGAAATGTTCGCGTTTTGCGCTCCGGATCAGAGCGAAAGCATTCACCTGGAATTGCTGGCGATCGAGGAGAAGATTTTCCAGGGCCTCGGACTGGCATATCAGGTCATCGACACCTGCACCGGCGACCTCGGCGGTCCGGCTTATCGCAAGTACGACCTGGAGGCGTGGATGCCGGGTCGAGGCGAGCACGGCGAGTACGGCGAGGTGACGAGCACCTCCAACTGCACCGACTACCAGGCCCGCCGGCTCGGCGTCCGCTTCAAGACGCCCGGCCAGAAGGGCACGCGCTTCGTCCACACGCTCAACGGCACCGCCGTCGCCTGCACGCGGGCCATTCTGGCCATCCTCGAAAACAACCAGCAGGCCGACGGATCGGTGATCGTGCCGGACGTGCTGCGGCCGTGGCTCGGCAAGGACCGCATCGGCCCGCGGGCGGCCCGCAAGCCATCGCGATAAAAAGGCCCCTTCCAGGAGCTATATCCCGCCATGTTAACGCTGGCGAAATACTCGGTCGGCGTCGGGGACCGTTTCGCCCACCAGGCGAAGGCCCAGCTCCGCGCCTGCATGACGGCCGCGGAGCAAGGCGTTGAGGTGATCCCGGTCTGGAACAAGTCGCACCGCGAACATACGACCATCGGCTCGGCGCCGGCCAGCGTGCGGACGGCGGCCGACGCCGCGGTGAAGGAAATGGGATGGACCAAGCCCTACCATGTGGACGCCGACCACATCCGCATGGAAACCGTGGACGGCTTTCTCGCCTCCAGCGATTTCTATACGATTGATGTCGCCAAATCAATCGGGTCGGCGGGAGCCGGCATAGACTCGATGATTGCTTTCATCGACCGCCACGCCGACCTCGTCGGGCGTTTGGAGATCCCCGGCATCGAGGAACCGTTCCTTACCACGCGATCCGATGTGGTGCGCATCCTCTGCAAATTCCTGTCCGCCGTACAGGAGGCAGGGTGGATCTACCAGCGCATTGCGGCTGCCAAGGGCCAAGGAACGTTCATCACCGAAGTGTCGATGGACGAGACCGACAACCCGCAGACGCCGCCGGAGTTGCTGGTCATCCTCGCGGCGATCGCCGACGAGGGCATCCCCATCCAGACGATCGCGCCCAAGTTCACCGGCCGGTTCAATAAGGGCGTCGATTACGTCGGCGACGTGCCGCAGTTCGAGAAGGAGTTCCGGCAGGACCTGGCGGTGATCGCGTTCGCCGTGAAGAAGTTCGGCCTGCCGGCCAACCTAAAGCTGAGCGTCCATTCCGGCAGCGACAAGTTCTCGCTGTACGGCCCGATGCAGCGGGCGCTGGCAAAGAGCGGCGCCGGCGTCCACCTCAAGACGGCCGGCACGACGTGGCTGGAAGAGGTGATCGGCTTGGCCGAGGCGGGCGGCGACGGGTTGGCGCTGGCCAAGGAAATCTATGCACAAGCGCTCCACAAACGGGACCAACTGTGCGCCCCCTACGCTGCGGTGATCGACATCGACGCAAAGCGGCTGCCGCCGGAGGAGACGGTGCGCGGCTGGTCCGCGGCGGACTTCGTGAACGCGCTGCGGCACGACCCGAAATGCCCGGCGTTCAACCCGTCGCTGCGGCAATTGATCCACGTCGGATACAAGATCGCCGCGCAGATGGGCGACCGTTACCTGCGCATGCTGGAGGCGTGCGAGCCGAGCGTGGCGCGGAACGTGACGACGAACCTGTACGACCGCCACATCAAGCCGCTGTTCGTCGGCTAACCTCGCTCCCGGGCTCTGCCTGGGAGCGGACTGCTGGCGAGGCTCTGCCTCGCGTCTATCCGGCAGGCAGAGCCTGCCGGGCAGTGCGTGCCGGGGCAGAGCCCCGGCACGAGGGTGGTGGGAGCTGAACCATGAAAAACGACCTGTTCAACCTGGAAAACGAAGTCGCCGTGGTCCTGGGCGGCACGGGCACATTGGGCGGCGCAATGGCCGAGGCACTGGCGTCGGCCGGGGCGCGCGTGGCTGTGGCCGGCCGCAACGAGGAGCGAGGCCGGGAGCGCGTGCGGTCCATCGAAGGGGCTGGCGGCAAAGCGATGTTCGTTTCCGTCGATGCGATGAGCCGGGATTCGCTGATACGGGCGCGCGACGCCGTCGAGAAGCAATGGGGAACAGTAAGCGTGTTGGTCAACGGCGCCGGCGGCAACAAGCCCGAGGCGACGATCCAGCCTGGCGGCGATTTCTGCAAGATGCCGTTGGCCGCGTTTCAGGGCGTCTTCGACCTGAATCTCGTGGGCGGCACGCTGCTGCCGTGCCAAGTGTTCGGCGAGACGATGGTGGCGGCCCGGCGCGGCAGCGTCGTCAACATCGCGTCGATGTCGGCCATCCTGCCGCTGTCGCGCGTGGTGTCCTACTCGGCGTCGAAGGCGGCGGTGCTGAACCTGACGCAATGGCTGGCGCGCGAATGGTCGACGGTTGGCGTGCGCGTCAACGCCATCAGTCCCGGCTTCTTCCCGGCGGAGCAGAACCGGGCGATGCTGCTCAAACCAGATGGCACATATACCGAACGCGGCCAACGAATCATCGGCCACACGCCGATGGGCCGTTTCGGCGAGGCGCACGAGCTGGCGGGGGCGATCGTCTGGCTGGCGTCGCCGCGGGCGTCAGGGTTCGTGACGGGGCAGAACATCGTCGTGGACGGCGGGTTCTCGACGACGACGATCTGACGGCCGGCGGCGGGTATACTGAGGAAAGCGGCCAAGTGCTCACCAAGGCGGCCACGGTTCGGAAGTTCCGACAGGCCGCGAGGCAGCGGCTGACGACCGCCGAGTTCCTGCTGCGGCATCGAATGTACCTCGATGCAAAATACCTGGGCGGGTACGGCATTGAATGCGCCTTGAAAGCCCTGATCTTCCGCCGGACGCCGGATCGTGCCTTCGCCGCCATGTTCAAGCGGCTGACCAGCGGGAAGAAGGCCCACGACTATGAGGCCCTCAAGGGGATCCTGAAAAGCAGTCCAATAAACCAGAGCATCCCCGCCAGCCTCGCCGTTAGCTTCCAGCGCGTCGCGTCGTGGGCGACGTCCCTGCGGTATGAGGTGGGGCGCGGGAACCCGAAGGATACAGCGGCCTTTTTCGAGGCGGCCAGGGAGATCGTGCGATGGGTAGAAAACGTGCTGTAAAGCCCCGGTGGCGGAGTAAGGTTACGCCCGAAACGGAGAGGATCGTCGAGTTGCTGAATTCAGCCTTTCCCAAACACCCCCCGGACTATCCGCCCGCCGCTTACCGCTACAATTCGGCGTCCATTCGGGTCCGCGTCGTGGACAAGGCGTTCCGGGGCAAGTCCCTTGTGGACCGGGACGAAATGGTAGCGCCCGTGCTGAAGCAGCTGCCCGAAGAGACCTATTCAGACATCATGATCCTTCTGCTGCTGGCGCCGGAAGAGGTGGATGAGGACCCGGCGAACTTTGAATTCGAGCACCCCGCGCCGTCGCGGGTGTAGGCCAGAAGCCGATGAGGGATGCGGCGCCGCGTACCAGTGAGCTTCGTGACGGGGCGGAACATCGTCCTGGACGGCGGCTTCTCGGCGGCGACGATATGACCACGAGCCGTTTATGGCCGATGACTTCCGGAAGTACGAACAACTGAGGGATTCCGGCGCCTCGTCGGAACATGTTTGGCTAGAAGCCGTCCGTGATGGAATCGACCCGATAACCCGTATTCGCCTGCTTCGGCAGGTGTACGCCTTATCTCCTAAGCAGGCAAAAGAGGCGATCGTCCGAGCGGAAGGCGACGCCGAATGCGTAGAGCGGCATCAGGCCAAGATCGCGGAAACACTGATGAGGTCTCTAGCAACCCAACCACGAATCGCCGACACGGCAATCGGCGCCGGGTTCACCGACGGCCGCCTCACCGAATCGCAGGTCCGCGAAATCGTCGAGTCGGCCCTCGCCCCGCTGCACCTCGCCGGCAAGAAGGTCCTGCTCATCATCCCCGATTCCACGCGCACCGCCCCGGTCGGTCTGCTCTTCCGCATCATTCACGACCTCATCGGCTCGGACACGGCCGCCCTCGACGTAATGATCGCCCTCGGCACGCATCCGCCAATGGCCGACGACGCGATCAACCGCCGCCTCGAAATCACCGCCGAGGAACGGATCGGCAAATACCGCCGCGTCCGCGTGCTGAACCACGCCTGGAACGAGGCAACCGCCCTCGCCCGCATTGGTACGATCCCCGCAAGGGAGATCGGCGAACTGTCCGGCGGCCTGTTCGTGATGGACGTGGACGTGTCGATCAACCGCGCCGTTTTCGACTACGACCAGCTGGTCATCGTCGGCCCCGTCTTCCCGCATGAGGTCGTCGGATTTTCCGGGGGGAACAAGTATCTTTTTCCGGGGATCGGCGGGCCGGAGATTCTCAACTTCTTCCACTGGCTCGCCGCGGTCATCACCAACCCGAAGATCATCGGCAATAAGGGCACGCCGGTTCGCCGCGTCGTGGACCGCGCCGCCGCGCTGGTCCCTGTGCCGCGGTTCGCCTTCTGCATGGTCGTCCACGACGGCGGCCTGGCCGGCCTTTTCGCCGGGGCGCCGGAAGCGGCGTGGTCGAAGGCCGCTGACCTCAGCGACCAACTGCACATCGTCTACAAAGACCACCCGTTTCATACGGTTTTGTCGTGCGCCCCGCCGATGTACGACGAAATCTGGGTCGGCGGCAAGTGCATGTACAAACTGGAGCCGGTCGTCGCCGACGGCGGCGAGTTGATCATTTACGCCCCGCACATCCGCGAGATTTCGGAGACGCACGGGGCCGTCATCCGCCGCATCGGCTATCACACGCGCGACTATTTCCTGGCGCAGTGGGAGCGGTTCAAGCACGAACCGTGGGGCGTGCTGGCCCACTCCACCCACGTCCGCGGCGTCGGCAGCTATGAAAACGGCGTCGAGAAGCCGCGCATCCGCGTGACGCTGGCGACGCAGATTCCGGAGGCGGAATGCCGGGCGATCAATCTCGGTTATCGCGATCCGAAATCGATCAACGTCGCCGACTATCGGGACCGGGAGGATCATGGAATCCTCTACGTTCCGAAGGCGGGGGAAATGCTCTACCGGCTGAACGACCCGCCAGAATGGGCGCGCGAGTAGGCGGTTTCACTCGGTCCCTGCTCCGCGTTCCAGTCCCAGCTCACCAGCGACTTGCTTCATCGCATCAATCTCAAATTGAATGTGATCGCTCAGGTCCACGCCGAACTCGGCGGCGCCGCGGACCACGTCGTCGCGGTTGACGCCGCGCGCGAAACCCTTCGACTTCATCTTTTTCAGCACGGTGGATGCAGTCAGGTCCATGATGCCGTTGGGCCGCAGCATCGCCGTCGCCGTGATGAGGCCGGCCAGTTCGTCGCAGGCGTATAGGGCCTTTTCGATGGGCCGAATGCGCGGATATTTGTCGGAAATATAATCGGCGTGCGAAAGGATGGCCGTGACGATCTCCTCCGGATAGCCGTGTTGTCGCAGAATCTCCGATCCTTTGAGGGGGTGGTCCGGCGCATTGGGCCAGCGCTCGTAGTCGAAATCGTGCAGCAAACCGACGACGCCCCACGTCTCCTCGTCCTCGCCGAGCTTGCGGGCGTAGGCGCGCATGGCGGCCTCCACCGAGAGGCAGTGCCGCACGAGGCTGGCGTCCTTGACGTATTCATTGAGCAAGGCGAAGGCGTCGCTGCGGTTCATGGCATTGTGCGTCCGGCCGGGATTTGGAGCGATGAGGCCACTGTATGACTCGCCGCCGCTTGTGGGAACAGTTC